>USFK01000047.1 GCA_900553935.1 uncultured Collinsella sp. | reverse complement strand
GCGGGTTGTTGGTGGCCAGCATCACCAGAATCAGCACAATGGCGTACACCAGCATGCGGTAGTTGGAGAACTGCCGCAGGGCCTCGGGCAGGATGGTGAGGGCTGCGGCGGCAATGACGGAGCCCCACATGTTGCCCAGGCCGCCCAGCACCACGAACACCAGAATCAGAATGGAGGTATTGAAGTCGAACTTGGTGGCGGAGAGCTGCGAGAAGTTACCGCCGAAGAGAGCTCCGGCAGCACCGGCAAGGGCAGCGGAAACCACGAAGGCGATCATGCGGTACTCGGTGACGGAGATGCCTACGGACTCGGCTGCAATCTTGTTATCGCGCACGGCCATAATGGCACGGCCGGTACGGCTGCGAACCAGGTTGAGTACGATCACGAGTGCGACCATGACCAGGATGGCACCGGCGAGGAAGGTCGAGTACGTCGACACGCCCGAGGCGCCCTGGGCGCCCTTGATGATGGCGGTGCCGTCCTCGAGCAGGTGCAGGTCGTCGATCGTGGAGTTGCCCGTGATGTTAAAGATCACGTGCAGACCGCGGGAGTCGACGCCCACAATGAGGCAGGTGACGATCTCTTTGATGATCTCGCCAAAAGCCAGGGTCACGATGGCCAGGTAGTCACCGCTCAGGCGCAGAACCGGGATACCGATCAGGAAGCCCAAGATGGCAGCGGCGATAGCGCCGACCACAATGCTGATGATCAGGCGCATCGGATCGGACGGAACGGCGCTCTCCAGCGCGACGGCGGTAACGATGCCCGTATAGGCGCCGACACTCATAAAGCCCGCGTGGCCCAGCGACAAGTCGCCCGCGATGCCGACAACGAGGTTGAGCGAGATGGCCATAACGATGTAGGCCGTGATGGGAACCAGCTGACCGGCGATCATGCGCGGGATCATATGGTTGGACTGCATAAAGAACACGATGGCGAATGCCACGATGCACATGGCGTACGTGACAAAGTCGTGACGCGTCTGCTTGTCTTTAAGGAACTTCATAGCGCTCACCTACACCTTCTCGGGGACATACTTGCCCAAGAGGCCGGCAGGCTTGACGAGCAGGACGATGATCAAAACACCAAAGACGATGGAGTTGGCAAGGCTCGTGGAAATATAAGCCTGTGCCATCGCCTCGATGATGCCGATGAGAATGCCACCGACAAAGGCGCCGGGGATGGAGCCGATGCCACCGAAGACGGCTGCATCGAAGGCCTTGATGCCAGGCATGGCACCCGTCGTGGGCTGCAGCACCGGCGAGTAGGAGCACAGCAGCACGCCGGCGATGGCGGCAAGGGCGGAGCCGATGGCGAACGTCATCGAGATGGTGCGGTTGACGTTGATGCCCATGAGCTGAGCGGCGGCCTTGTCCTCGGACACGGCGCGCATGGCTTTGCCCATCTTGGTCTTGCCTGTAAAGAACATCAGGCCGGCCATGATAACCAGGCAGGCGACGATGGTGACGAGCGAGACGGCGCTTACGTTGAACTTGGCCAAGAACTCCGGCACCTGGAAGGTGACGAGCGAAGTGAAGTTCTTGGGCGTGGCGCCCCACAGAAGCTGCGCGGCGTTCTGCAGGAAGTAAGACACGCCGATGGCCGTGATCAGAACGGCCAGAGGGCCTGCTTGGCGCAGCGGCTTGTATGCCAGACCCTCGATGAGAACACCGAGAACCGTGCAGACCACACAAGAGAGAATTACAGATGCCCAGCCCGGGAGGCCGAGATACGACGTGGCGCAGAACGAGACATAGGCACCGACCATGATGACGTCGCCGTGAGCGAAGTTGAGCATCTTGGCGATACCGTAGACCATGGTGTAGCCCAACGCGATGATGGCGTAGACGCTGCCCATGGACAGGCCGTTGACCAAGTATTGGATAAAGACCGTCATGTTCCACATCCCCCTTTCGAATAGGTTTCCAGTTGATGTATGAAACAGGGACGTTACATCGTCCCTAGATACCAAGCAAGCAGGGAAGGCCAAAACCTCCCCTGCTTGGGATCAAAACCGCTCTATATAAGGCGGCCTATTAGGCCTGTACGTACTTGCCGTCGGTAATGACGTACGCCGTCGGGTCCTTCTGGACCTGACCCTTGTCGTTCCAGGAGAGCTTGCCAGTCAGACCGTCAACGGTAATCTTGAGCATAGCCTCGGGAAGCTTCTCGGCAACCTCGGTGGGGTCGGCGTCGACGCCCAGGCCGGCCTCCTTGAGAGCCTCGACCACAGCATGCACGCCGTCGTAGGCGTCGGCGGCAAACTGGTCGGGGGTATCGCCGTACTTATCCTTGTAAGCGTTGACGAAGTCGGCGTTCTTCTCGTCGTCGGCGGAGAACGGGGTCATGAGCAGCAGACCCTCGGCAAGAGAGGTGTCAAAGCCCTCAACGCCTAGGATGCCGTCCATGCCGTCGCAGCCCATCATCTTGACGTCGTAGCCCATGTCCTTGGCGTTCTTGAGCAGGACGGACGCCGGCGTGTAGTAGATCGGCGCAAAGATCATGGTGGCGCCTGCCTGCTTGGCCTTGGTCAGCTGGTTGGTAAAGCTCGTGGCGGAGTCGTCCTTAAAGGTCTCCTCGTCGACAATCTCAAGCTTAGACTTAGCGGCCTGGGCCTTAAAGGAATCTGCGATGCCCGAAGAATAGGCGTCGCCGGAGTTATAGAACAGCACGAACTTCTCGTTCGCATACTTCTCTGCCAGGAACTTGGCAGCGTTGACACCTTGGTTGGGGTCGGTAAAGCAAACCTGGAAGACGCAATCCTTGCCCTTGGTAACGTCCTCGGAGGACGCAGACGGGGTGATCATGAACGTCTCGGGGTCGTTGCCGCACTCGGCGGCAACGGCGACCGACGCACCCGTGGTGGTCGGACCGACGAGGGCCTGCATGCCCCAGTCGAGCAGGGTGTTGAAGGCGTTGACGGCCTTCTCGCCGTCGGCCTGGTCGTCCTCGGCCTTGCTGACAAGCGGCAGCTCCTTAGTCGAGAAATCCTTGCAGCCAAGCTCGACAGCCTGTGTAACGGACTTGCCGTAGGACGCGTTGGCGCCGGTCAGCGGGCCGATGGTGCCGATCTTAAACGAAGCGTCGCCCGACGCGGAACCGCTGTCGCCGCCGTTGGAGGAGCAGCCAGCTAGAATGGACATCGCCCCCAGACCTGCTGCGCTCGCGATAACGCTCCTGCGATTCATAACAGGGTTCAATGACTTACCGGTGAGGCTCGACATGCGGCTCTCCTCTCAAATCTCGTCGGGTTTTGGTTGCCCGACAGGCCATCCTTCGCCGTGTCCGGCGTTCGCAAAATAGTAGACGCTTTAGTTGAGAAAAGTGGCGATTATTTCAACTTTTCTTTTGTTTTGTCCGTTTATCCATAATTATGCGTATTTCTATTGGTTTATGCAGTTTAGCCACTTTATTGTGTGAAAGTAATGTTTCCATTCCGTTACAAGCGTTCCCGCTCTCAATAAACATGGTGTCCCCCCTTTTTTTCGCTGACCGCGACGCGTCCGTCTTGCGGTACAGGGCAAACCTTATGGCGCAAACGTTGACAGTTTGTTACGGAAGTTCATTTGTAGCGAGCATGTTTCCAATGTTTCCGCAGCGTTTCTGGGGTGCCGTTTTGTGCGACTCCTGTTGCCTGGCGAGCATGCGCCCTCGGTTCACGCTAGAATGCACTCAACCTTTAAGCGGTTAATCCATCCATAAGATGCACGAAGGAGCTATCTATGAGCGAATCCCTGCGCACCGTGAACGTCGGTCTGATCGGTCTGGGGACCGTCGGCGGCGGCGTGGCCCGTCTGATCAAGAGCCACCACGACGAGTACCTGGCCGCCTACGGCATCGACCTTAAGCTGACCCGCGCCTGCGCGCTTGCCTGGGAGCAGGCCGAGGCAGCCGGTATTGAGCGCGAGGCCTTTACGAGTGACTGGCACGATGTCGTCACCGACCCCGCCGTCGACATCGTCGTCGAGCTGATCGGCGGCGAGCATCCCGCAACCGAGATCTTCACCACCGCCTTTGAGCACGGCAAGCATGTCGTCTCTGCCAACAAGGCTCTGCTGGGCCGTCACGTCGAGACGCTTGCCGAGAAGGCGCGCGCGTGTGGCGTGCAGATTAAGTGCGAGGCCAGCTGCGGCGGTGGCATCCCCATTGTCAGCACGCTCGAGCACGACCTGGTGGGCAACAAGATCCTGACCATCGCCGGCATTCTCAACGGTACCACCAACTATATCCTGTCGCGCATGGACGCCGAGGGCGCCGATTACGCCGACGTACTTGCCGACGCGCAGGCCAAGGGCTATGCCGAGGCCGACCCGTCCGCCGACGTCGACGGCTTCGACGCCGCCAGCAAAACGGCAATCCTCGCCTCCATCGGCTTTGGCACCCGCGTGACCACCGACGATGTGTACCAGCAGGGTATCCGTACCATCGGCGCCGAGGACATCGCCCAGGCCCGCGAGCTCGGCTACACCATTAAGCTGCTGGGCATCGCCCGCAACACCGACACCGGCGTCGACGTCCGCGTGCATCCCACGCTGATCCCCGCCGACCACATGCTTGCCAAGGTCAACGGCGCCATGAACGCTGTCTACGTGGTAGGCGACGCCGTGGGCGAGACCATGTTCTACGGTGCCGGCGCAGGCTCCTTCCCCACCGCGAGCGCCGTCGTGGGCGATATCCTGTCGCTCTCCGAGCAGATCAGCCGCGGCGTGGCTCCGCTGCCCGAGATTGAGCCCTATGGCCACAACCTCGCCTTTAAGCCCATGGACGAGCTCCAGACCAAGTACTATGTGCGCCTGAAGGTCGCCGACCGCGTGGGCGCCCTGTCCGAGACGGTCGATATCTTTGCCAAGCACAACATCTCGATCTCGCTCATCAATCAGGTCGAGGATGGCAAGTCGGGCGTCAGCGATGCCTGCTCGGTCATCTTCCTGACGCACCGCGCGCTCGAGAAGGACGTCCAGGCTGCCGCCGCCGAGCTTGCCAGCGTCGACTGCGTGGCCGAGGTCGCCAACGTCCTGCGCATCGAGGACGTCGAGGCTTGGACCGAAGGCGTCATGGCCAACTAATTCGGTCTTCGCTTTACGGCATATTGCGTGAGGGGCTCTCGTCCAGCAGTGGACGAGAGCCCCTTTGCTTGCGCACACGGGGCGTATTGGCGCAATCCGCATTTGAACGACTTGGCCGCTCCTGACAGCCGGGGGTACCGTTCGCCGACGTGTAACCGAAACCGATTATGACCGCCGCTATGCTGTGCTGCGTATATCCGCCCGCAAAGAGAGGAAACACCATGTTGCTCGAGGGCAAGAAAGCAATCATCACCGGAGGCACGCGCGGTATCGGCTATGCCATCGCCTGCCGTTTTATCGAGGAAGGTGCTGCCGTCACCGTCTTTGGCTCGCGCCAGGAGACTGCCGACGCTGCCGTTGAGAAGCTGGCGGCCGCTTATCCCGAGGCCAAGGTCTGGGGCCGCTCCTGCGACCTCACCTCGCTCGAGGCCGTAACCGAGGCCTTTACCCAGGCTGCCGCCGATATGGGCGGCCTGGACACGGTCGTCAACAATGCCGGCATCTCCCAGCGTTCTCCCCTTTTGGACTACACAGCCGAGGAGTTTGCAAAGGTCATGGACCTTAACGTCGTCGCCGTCTTTAACGGCCACCAGGCTGCCGCCAAGATCATGACCGAGGCCGGCCACGGCGGCACCATCACCACCACGAGCTCGATGGTCGCCAAGTACGGACAGCCCTCCGGCGTCGGCTATCCCACGTCCAAGTTTGCCGTCAACGGCATGGTCCAGTCGCTCTCGCGCGAGCTCGCCCCCATGGGCATTCGCGTCAATGCCGTTGCACCCGGCGTGACCAAGACCGACATGGTCGCCAACCTGCCCGAAGAGGTTATTAAGCCCATCATCGCCACCATCCCGCTGGGCCGTATGGGCGAGCCCGAGGATATCGCCAACGCCTTCGTCTTCCTGGCGAGCGACATGTCCTCCTACGTCACGGGCGCCGTACTCCCCGTCGACGGAGCCGCCCGCTCCTAGGAGGCCGCAAGCTTCGGCTCCCAGCCTCAACATTGCTCAACTAAAAGGCGCGCTTCCTGCATCAACTGCAGGCGGCGCGCCTTTGTTCTGTTTGTATGGGAAACTGCGTCCCGGTATTTCAGCTCAGAACGGGGCGCAGCTTCCCCCAGAGCCTTCTTTCGGAAACTATGTCCCATTCTGGGTCCGGATTCCGGGATGCGCTTTCCGCAACGGACTTCTCGTGGAAAGCGCATCCCACTCTAGACGCCAATTCCGGGATGCATTTTCCGCGGCGACGTTGGCTACCTGCCGTCGTCGTCCTGGGCCTCTTCGTGTGCGTAAAGCTCCAGCATGCGGCGGCGGTATTCGCGCACGGCGAGCTTGGCGCGCTCCAGGCGGCGGCGCTCACGCGGGGTGAGCTTGCCGGGGTCGATCTCGTCGCCGTAAGTCTTTTCGGCCAGCAAATGGGCGGCGTCCACGATACGGGCATCGATGTGCCCGCTTGCCGCCTCGGCCGAGAGGCGGTCGGCAATGGAATCAAGGGTAGGTATGCCGTCGAGCGTGCGACCGTGACCATGCGAGGTCAGCAGCTCGTGCTCGCGTGCGAGCAGGCTCGCCAAATCGTGATGGGCACGCAGGATGTCGAGCGCATCGGATGGATGCTCGGCAACCTCTGCCACGGCGGCAACCGGCGCGGCATCGACCACGCGGTAGAAGAGCTGCGCGAGCAGTGGCATCAGGAACACCGTGATGGCGCCGGCCGCCACCATAACCGAAGCGACGCCCTGTGATAATGCGCCGGCGTTGACAGCGACGCTCGTCACGGCGACGATAATCGGCAGCGCCGTGGTGCAGTACAGGGCCACGGTAATGCGGCCATACGCCGACACATCGCGCGTCGCAGGACAAATGCTCATAGAAATAAGAATGGGCACGGCGCGGATAACCAGCAACGCCACGATAAAGCCCACGAGCAGGCCAGGGCGCGATGCTACAGCCGTCAGGTCGATCTTGGCACCCGACACGGTAAAGAACACCGGGATTAAAAAGCCATAGGCAAGGCCATCGAGTTTAAGCTCGAGCGTATGGTTGCCCTCGGGGATGATATAGCGCAGGACAAAGCCCGCCGCAAAAGCGCCCAGCACGATATCGAGGCTAAATATGGCGGAAAACGCCACGAGCGTGACCAAGATGAGCACCGTAAGGCGCACGAACGTTTGGGAAGTCGTATCGGCGCGCTCCTGAATAAAGGCAAAGAAGCGGCTGCCGATACGCTTGGAGCGGCTGGGGACCACGGCAAGCAGCACGCACACCGCGGCGAACAGTCCCAAGATCAGCAGCGTCTCGATACCCGTACGGGCAGACAGCAGCACCGACATGGCGAGCACGGGGCCAAGCTCGCCCCACGTACCGTAGGCAAGGATGGAATCTCCCACGCGCGTACCCGCAAGCGACCGCTCACGCAAGATGGGCATGAGCGCCCCAAGCGCCGTCGAGGTCAACGCCAGCGTCACGGCGATGCCATCAAAATGACTGACTGAGAACCACGGGGTAAAGCGCACGGCAAGCCAGGCGATACCAAACGTGACGACCCACGTCGCCAAGCCGTAGCGCCCCTCGACGCCCGTGATGCTCTTGGGGTCGATCTCAAAGCCGGCAAGCAGGAACAAAAAGGCCAGGCCCAGCTCGGACACCAGCGAGACCTCAGCATCTACATGGATGACGCCGAGCATATGGGGTCCCAGTACCGCGCCGAGCACGAGCAAAAAGACCGTCTCGGGAACGGGTTTTCCGGGAATCGCCGAGGCGATAAAAGGACTCGCAAAGGCCACGAGTGCGATGATGGCGAGCGAAACGAATGCCATGTGATGCCTTTCTCTTGTTTGCGCTTCACTGTAGCACCCTCGCCGTCCTCAACGCGCCGCGAGCTGTCGTATCATAGTGAGGTTTACAAACATGTGGCTCAAGGCGACCGCAGGGCAGACCCCGCAAACCGACCGCTGCCGCATACCGTACCGTACGCCCAACCGATCAGGAAGGCAGGAACCAATGGTCTCTCGTATCTACGTGGAGAAGAAACCCGGGTTCGACGTCGAGGCTCAGCAGCTCAAGGGCGAGCTGACCGAAATTCTCGGCATCAAGGGCATCGAGGCCCTGAGGATTATCAACCGCTACGACGTCGAGGGCATCGACAAGGAGCTTTTCCGGTCCTGCGTGCCGACCGTCTTTAGCGAGCCCCAGGTCGATGTGACCTACGACGAGCTCCCCGCAAGCGATGGCGCCGTCTTTGCCGTCGAATTCCTGCCTGGCCAGTTTGACCAGCGCGCCGACTCCGCCAGCGAGTGCGTGCAGCTCATCAGCCAGGGCGAGCGCCCCGCCGTGCGCTCCGCCAAGGTCTATATGATCTCGGGCGCTCTGGACGAGGCCGCCATTGATGCCATCAAGCACTACGTGGTGAACCCCGTCGAGGCGCGCATCGCCTCGCTCGACCTGCCCGAGACGCTGTACATGGAGACCCCCGAGCCCCAGCCCGTCGAGGTGCTCGACGGTTTCCGCGAGCTCGACGAAGCCGGCCTTGCCGCCTTTATTTCCGAGCGCGGCCTTGCCATGGACGAGGCGGACATCGCCTTCTGCCAGCAGTACTTCCGCGATGAGGATCGCGACCCCACCATCACCGAGATCCGCGTGATCGACACCTACTGGTCCGATCACTGCCGCCACACCACCTTCGGCACCGTCCTGGACGACGTGACGATCGACGACGCCGTGGTGCAGCAGGCCTTCGACCGCTACATGGAGATGCGCCACGAACTCGGTCGCGACACCAAGCCCGTCTGCCTCATGGACATGGGCACCATCGGCGCCAAGTACCTCAAGAAGACCGGCGTCATGACCGATGTC
>USFK01000046.1 GCA_900553935.1 uncultured Collinsella sp. | reverse complement strand
CGGGTTTGGGAGGTCCGTTGATGGGTTGAGGCCGGGGCAAGGCGCCCGATCGACATCGCATCGAAATTGGGCTGGGGCATTGCGCGGAGAATCCGCGTATTTGCTTCGCAAATCCGCACCGGCTTCGGCCGCCTGCCGGCGTCCTCGCCCGCGGGCTAAAAACGCTTACGCGTTTTCTTTACGCCCGCGCCCTGCACAGAGTTCGGTTCTCCGCGGTATCTATATGTAATAAAAAAGCAGGTAGAGACACTTCTCTACCTGCTTGTAACTATTGGTGGAGGCGCGGAGAATCGAACTCCGGTCCACGAAAGCCCCCTGATTGGCATCTCCAAGCTCAGTCGCTGGTTTTGTCTCGGACGCTTTGCGCGCAGCGACACGCTCGCGGCGTCCTAACCGGTTCGGTCTTAGCCTGCGCCATACCGATTACGTGCGCAGGAGCATTCCCCTAAAATGACGTCGCGCCGGTGTCGGGGAAATCACCGGGTTGACGCGCCGCTATAAACTAAGCAGCGAGAGCCATAGGCTCAAAAGAAGAGTTGTTGTCAATTCAATTTGACGGTACCCCTGTTTAACGAGGCGAGGAGACCTCGGCTTGCTTCCTCTCTCAGAGCTATCGTGTCGAAACCAGTCGCCCCCGAATGTCGGGAAAGTCTGGATGGCATTGGGCACGCAAGCACCCAACACCCGTCGACTTTTCAAGGAGCATGCAGGGCGAGCCCCGCTTGTGGAGTGTTATCTTACCACGTTCTGAAAGCGGACAGCTGTTCTATGCACGAGCTGTGAAGACCCCAATGTGCGCCGCACTTCGCACTTTTGCCACCGATCGCGTAACGTATATTTTCGCCAAGCAAAATTGACCCGTCGAAAGGACCGTTATGGATACCAAGCAGCAACTCGTCAATGCCCTCGCAGGCCTGGGCTCAACCATTACCGAAGCTATGGATGTCATCGAAGGCTTTGTCCCCTGCGGACATCCCGCCCTCACGGTTTCGAACGCACTCGTCGCGCTGGACGCTAACGATGATGTGGCTCTCGCCCAGCAGCTTGAGACCGTCGAGGGCTTTATCGACCACGTGAGTGAGAACCGCGGCGTGGCCGCCTACCACGGCATCGAGGTCGAACTCGCGGGTCCCAAAGCCGATCTGCTCGCAGCAATCCGCGAGGTAGGCGCCCTTATGCAGACCGCAGGCGTCAAGAACACCCAGGTCAACGAGTGGGTCTACCGCAGTCTGGCAGCACTCGACAGCTCCGACGAAAAGGCAGCCGAGCAGCTCGCAGAAAGTCCCGCCATTAAGGCCGAGCTTTTGTAAATAGAAGGCGCGGGTCCCTTGGCGCATCGTCGTCCAAGAGGCCCACAAACAGTTCGCGTCAACCGATAGCCGCGCCGCCGCGTTCGGCCAAAGCCAGAATCGGCATCATTTGGCGCGGGGTCTTTGCTGCAAGATCGGCATGTTCGAGCAGCTTGCGATCGTTGGTCACCAAGTAATCGACCTGCGCGCGCTTGCACGCGGCGAGCACCAAGTTGTCCTCGTAATCGCGATAGAGCGCTAAGTATTTGTCGGCCAGCCAAAGGTCCGACGCATCTGCACCCACGGCCGTGGCGTTTTCGGTCATGTTCCGAACAAACGCCAACGCCGCATCGCCAATTGCACGGGCAGATGCCTCGTCGAGCGCTTCCCCACTGGCAAGAACGCTACGCTTCAGCTCGTGTTGGACAACGTACAGCACGTCCTTGGCGATATGCACCGGAAAGAACAGCAATGCCCCCGCCTCCGCCGCCTGCCCAATAAACGCACGCGCGGCAAGCGACTCAGCATGGTCGACGCAAAACGAATCAACCCATACGTTGGCATCCAAACGCAAAAGGCCTGCGCCCGGACGACACCGATGCCGTCTGGGCGCAGGCCAGATAACGTGGGCGAACACGTCTGCTAACGCAGGTACGCCTTTGCGTTGCCCAGGCTGTAGGCGATCGTTGAGCCGTTGTGCAGCAGTGACGACGTCTGCGGAGTGATCATGCCGGTAATACCCAATGCCAACAGCGCCGAGTTGGTGAGCATCACCTTGGAATACGAACTCGTCAGACGGTCGATGAGACCCTGACTCATGCGGCGCAGGCGCACGATCGCGGCCAGATCCGTATCGGTCAGGATGATATCGGCGACTTCCTTGGCGATGTCGCTTCCGCCACCCATGGCCAGGCCCACGTCGGCCAAACCGAGCGCCGGCGAATCGTTGACGCCGTCGCCCACCATGGCAACATGGCGCCCCTCGCTCTTAATGCGTTCCACATAGGCGTACTTGTCCTCGGGCAGCAGTTCGGCCTTAAACTCGTCGACACCCGCCTCGCGCGCAATGCGCTCGGCCGTGCGCTCGGAATCGCCCGTGAGCATAACGACATGCTTGACGCCCAGCGCATGCAGGTCGGCGATGGCCTCACGGACCCCAGGCTTGAGCGGATCTTCGATGCCGAGCACGCCGACGACCTTTCCATCGACCGCCAGATACAGCGGCGACAGGCCCTGCATCTGGGACTCAATGCGCTCCTTGATGTCGGATTCGAGCTGTGCGCCCTCGTCCTCAAATACAAAGTGCGCGGAACCGATGATGGCGCGACGTCCTTCAATGGACGAAGCGATGCCGTGCGCCACGATGTACTCGACAGCGGCATGGCGCTCGCGGTGCTCGAGCTCGCGCTCGCATGCCGCATTGACCACGGCGCGCGCCACCGGATGCGGGAAATGCTCCTCCAGGCAAGCGGAAAGGCGCAGGACCTCATCCTCGCTCCAGCCATCGGTGGTGAGTACGCAGGCAAGACGCGGCTGCGCCTCGGTGAGCGTGCCGGTCTTATCAAAGACAATGGTGTCGGCCTTGGCAAACGACTCAAAGTACTTCGCGCCCTTGACCATGACGCCCATCTTGGCAGCATCGCTCATAGCGGTCATGACGGCAACGGAACCCGTGAGCTTGAGTGCGCACGAGTAGTCGACCATCAGTGCCGCCGAGGTCTTGATGAGGCTGCGGGTAGTAAGCGCAACTAGGCCCGCGAGCAGGAAGTTCCACGGGACGATCTTGTTGGCAAGGTCCTCCATATGCGACTGGCCCTCGGACTTGAGCGAGTCGGCCGTCTGCACGAGCGAGACGATTGAGCGCAGTTTGGTTTGCGCCGTATTGGCGCGCACGCGCACCAAGATGCCGCCGTCTTCCACGACGGTACCGGCGAACACGTCGTCGCCCACGCTGCGCTCGACGGCCAGCGGCTCGCCGGTCAGGGTCGCCTGGTTGACCATAGCGCTCCCCTGCTCGACAACACCGTCGATGCAGATGGACATGCCGGTGCGCACGGCGACCAGATCGCCGGGCTCAAGCTCGGTCGCGGCAACGCTTACCTCGGTGTCGCCAACAACCTTTTGCGCCTTGTCGGGCACATCGAGCAGCGAGTTGATGAGCTCGTTTTCACTCATGGCGCGGGTGTAGTCCTCGAGCAGCTCGCCCACGTTGAGCAGGAACATCGTCTGGCCCGCGGTGTCGACATCACGCTTGACGAACGAAATGCCGATGGCCGAAGCGTCGAGCACGGGAACGGTCAGGCGCGGCTGCGCGAGCTCACGGAGGGCGGCGCGCAAAAAGGTCATGTAACCGGCCACGACAAACACCACACGCAGGGGCGTGGGCAAAAACCAGCGACGTGCGTAGTGGGCGCCGACAAGTGTGGCAAGATCCATGACGAGCTTGTGCTTGCGCGGCTCGAGTTGTATCACGTAGCCCGTCTTTGCGTCGGCAATGGCCTGAGCGTCGAGCGCACCGACGGCGGCCAGCACGGCATCGCGTCGCGGCTCGTCGTACTCCAGCGCCATCTGGCCAATGCGGCCATACACGCGCACCTTGCGCACGCCGTCGATGTCGCCACCAAGCTTAAGAAGCGCATCGAGATCGCTCTCTGGCACAGGACCCGCCAACTGGAGGCGGGTCCTGCCGGGGATCTCGCTGATAATCGAGAATCTCATAGTTTGTGCCTGGAAGCGCTACTCAGCTGCGTTGTCCGCGGCGGCCTCGCTCTGGGTGATGTAAGCAGCCTCGGCAACCATGTCGTCGACATTAGCCTTGGCCTGCTCGACCATGTCCTGGTAGCCGTTCTTGATGCGCATACCGCACGCAATACCCTGCACGCAGGCATTCTTGACCGGAGCGCTGGTAAGCAGCTTGATGCCGGCCGTGCCAAGCAGAAAACCGCCACCAACAAGCAGGGTGTTAAACGTCGACTTCTTCATGTTGCTTCTCCCTTTTGCCGCATGGGGCGCGGCATGGTGCCTTAGCACCCGAGTTCATCAGTTAGCTCGAGCACGCTTTTGAAATACCTTAATTCTATCTAACTATCTAGGTCAGCCATGGCTAACCTTTTGAAAATTAACGATGCGGAGTAACCGATTGTCAATGTGACAAAGGGACTGTTCCTTTGCCCCTTCTTACAGCTGCCAGGCAGCCGCTTCCTTTTGCAGCGCAACCATGCGGGCGAATTCTCCACCTGCCGCCTTGAGCTGCGCCGGAGTGCCCTGCTCGGCAACCACACCATCCTTGAGTACAACGATCTTATCGGCATTTTCTACCGTGCGCATACGGTGGGCGATCACGATAACTGTCTTTCCTGCGAGCAGGCGGGAGAGCGCCTGCTGCACCACGGTCTCGTTCTCCACATCCAAACTCGCCGTCGCCTCGTCCAGCAACACAATCGGCGCATCTTTGAGCAGCGCGCGGGCGATGGAGATGCGCTGGCGCTCGCCGCCGGACAGCTTGGAGCCGTTCTCGCCGATCATGGTGTCATAGCCCTGCGGCATGCGGCTCACAAACTCGTCGCAGTTGGCGGCACGCGCGGCAGCAAGCACTTCCTCATCGGTGGCATCGCGACGACCAAGACGGATGTTTCCCATCACCGTGTCGTCAAAGAGCAGCACGTCTTGGAACACAATGGCGTAGTCGCGCAGCAGTACCTCGGGATCAACGCTCGCAACATCCACGCCACCCACGGTGACCGTGCCTTCGGTGGCATCCCAAAAACGCGCGGCCAGGCGGCTCACCGTAGACTTACCGGAACCCGAAGGACCGACCAGCGCCGTAACTTCGCCTTCCTTGGCGGTAAAGCTCACATCGGTAAGAACTTTCTCGCCGGCGCGGCCGTCCTCGCCCGCACCATAGCCAAATGCCACATGATCAAACACCACGTCATGACCTACGGGCTCAAACTGCTCGCTGCCCCGCGCCACGGGCTCTTCCATGATGGAGCGCATGCGCTTGGCCGACGACTCGGCGACAAACAGCTCCGACACGAGCATAAGGGCCTGATCAAACGGCGCGTAGATACGGCTCACCATAAGCAGGAAGGCAAACATCACCAAAAAGTCGACCTGCCCGGAGGCGACCATCGTGGCGCCCGTGACCAACGTGGTGGCTATCCCCAGGCGCAGGATGGCAAAGGCGGAGTTGACCAAAAGCCCGTTGGCGAGCTCGCCTTTGGTGGTCTCGCGCTCCTCGGCATCGATCACGGCGTTAAGCCCCTCAAGATAATGGGCCTCCTGGTTGGTGGCGCGAATCTCGCGCACGCAGTCGAGCGTCTCCTGGATCGCCTCGGTGACCTTGACCTTCTCGGCGCGCACACGGTCGAACACCGGGGTCATGGGGCCGCGTGTTAGATACAGCACGGCAAAGGCCACGGGAACGCTCCAAAACGCCGCGATCGCCAGCTGCCAGCAAAAGAGCAGCGACGCCACGAACACAATGGCGCTTGCGATGACGGCACCCCAAAGCTCTCCCAGCACGTGGCTGTAGGCGTGCTCCATAGTCTGAACGTCGCCCATGATGGTTTCGGTTAGATCGGCCAGATCACGACGGCCGAAAAACGACAACGGCAGTTTGCGCAAGCGCTCGGCAATCCCCATGCGCTGCTTGCCGCACTCCTCGTAAAAGATGCAGTAGGTGTAGTAATACTGCTGCCAGTTAGAGGCAAAGAGCAACACAAAAAAGACCAGGAGGCCGCCCACGATCGGCAGGGCATCCGGCAGGTCAGCCCCGCTGGCGAGATGCTCGACAAAGCCGGCCATAACCAGGAATAAAAAGCCCATGCCGGCCATGGTAATGAGATTAGTGAGCGTGGTCCAGAAAATGCCGCGTTTTACGCCGGCGACGCCTTTATCGGATAGGAAATACTTCTTTTGGAATGAGGCGAACATTTAGGCCTCGCCTCCCTTCGTGACGGCGGCATCCGCGGTCGCTGCAGTGATTTTCCAGCTCGCGGCCTGTTCGTATTCGGCCCACATCTTGGCGTATAGACCCTTTTGGGACAGCAGCTCGGCATGGGTGCCGGCCTCCTGCACGCTACCTTGGTTGAGCACCACGATCTTGTCGGCCCCCACCACGGTAGAAAGCCGGTGCGCGATCATAATGACCGTGCGACCCGCCGCCAGCTTGCTAAAGGCGCGCTGGATGAGCGCCTCGTTCTCGGGGTCGGCAAACGCCGTGGCCTCATCGAGCACCACGATAGGAGCGTCTTTAAGGATCGCGCGGGCGAGTGCCACGCGCTGGACCTCGCCGCCCGAAAGATATGCTCCGCCGGCGCCGAGCATGGTGTTGATGCCCTGTGGGAGCTTGGCCACAATGTCGTCGCACTGAGCTGCGGAGAGGGCCGCACGCACTTCGTCGTCAGTGGCCGTAGGCTTGGAGGCGCGCACGTTATCGGCAAGTGTTTGCCGGAACAGCTGGTTGGTCTGGAACACGAAGGCGACCTGGTCCATAAGCTCGTTCGGATCCATATCGCGAACGTCCACACCGCCTACGAGCACTCGACCCGAGGAAACATCCCAAAAACGCGGGATCAGGCTTGCACAGGTTGACTTGCCGCCTCCCGAAGGACCCACAAGCGCGAGGGTACTACCCGCGGAAACGCTAAAACTCGCATGGTTGACGGCAGGCGCCTCGGCGCCCTCGTAGGTAAAGCTCACATCCTCAAATCGCACGTCGCTGCTGGCAGGGTACTTGGGTTGAGCGGGCACGGAGAGCTGCTTGGAATCCATGACGCTTCGGATGCGAGCCAGCGAATCGGCACTCATCTGAGACGCCTCGCCCACAAACATGAGCTTGGTCATGGCCGTCGGCACCACGGCCGAAAATATCGCGTAAAACGTGAAGTTGGCCATAAAATGCGCGAAGTCCGTCTCGCCCGGCGCCAACAGCAACGCCACGGGCAATAGGAATGCCACAAGACCATTGAGCGCGGTAAGGTTGAGTACCTGCGGACCTCGACAGAACGTGCCCGAATAGTTTTGCGCCATGTCGGCGTATTCGGCGATCGCGTCGTGGAACGCCTTAAAGGAATAGACCGTCTGCTGAAACACCTTGACCACGGGAATGCCGCGTACGTATTCGGTACCGGTCTTGTTCATCTTGACCAGCGCGCCCATGTAGGCCTTCATAAACTCGCCGCCCTTGCCGCCCATCATGGTAGCCATGGCGCCAAGCGAAACGACGACCGAGATAAGGCACGCCGCGCCCAAACGCCAATCGAGGGCGAAAAGCAGCACGAGCAGACCTGCAACCATGGCGGTGGCGCCGGCGATATCGGGTAGCATGTGTGCGAGCAGCGTCTCGGTTGAGGCGGCGCATCCGTCTACGATACGGCGCAGCTCACCGGTGGCATGCGTGTCAAAGTAGCCGAGCGGCAGCTTAAGCAGATGCTCGCTCGTAGCCTTGCGGATATTGGACGCGCAGCGAAACGCGGATAGGTGCGTACACATGAGTCCCACGAAATAAACCACAATGCTCGCCAGGGCAAAGCCCACAGCCCACCAACCATACATCGCGATGTCGGTGGCCTCGCTCCAGTTAGGCGCCACGGCGATAAGGTCTCGCGCAACAAACCAGATACACACGTACGGGCCAAAGCTCAGCAGCTGCGAGAGCGCCGAGAGAGCCATGCCCAAATATGTTAGGAATTTACGGTCGCCGGCATATGCAAGCAGCTCGCCGATGCCGCCGCCTTCCCTTTTTGATCCCTTTGCCATGAGATTCCTTTCTAACGGCTTGAGAGTTAACCGTTAGAAACTTATCATTGGCGTGTTAGCCGAGGCACACAATCGAGCCAGGCGTGGACGTTTCCGCAAAGGAAGGGGACGCTTTTGAAAATGCGGCGGGCAGCAACCGATATAACCGAGCTCTACGCACCGCAATTTGAGCAGTTTGGCCTGCAGCTTTCCGGCAAGGGCGCCGTCTTTACCGGTGAGGTGGCAAACGATCGGGCGCACGGACGCGCATGGATCATGCCCCTTTCCCCCACCTGCATCGTCATGGAGCATTTCATTACCCCGATGCACAACATGCACCTAGCCGAATACACGCCCGAACCGTACGCGTGCGTGAGCGAGGTCAGCGCGCCCACGCTCATATGCATGCCCAAGGCTGGCATAACGCCTGCGAACCTTAAGCCACTGCGCGGGCCGTGGCCGAACAGCGCGGTGTGCAGCTTTATCCAAGATAGCTGCGGCGAGGAGCTAAGTCCGCTGTTTGCAGGGCAGCTTTATCACTCGCGCTCGGTGCTCTTTTTGCCTGGATTTTTTGACGAACTGGAGCACCGCTATCCCACCGAGTTCGCGGGAATCTTCGAGGCGTTTGCCGAGCCATGGCACGAGGAGGCGACGTCTGCCATCTGCCACACGCTGCGTCGGATTAACGAGGAACGCGCCCGTACCGTAGGCGGACACGTCTATATGCAAGGCATCGTGGAGACCATGGTCGCGGAGCTCGCCTGTTCGCGCGCGGCCCACAAGCAGGCGCGGCAGGCGGCAGACACACGCGTCAGCATAACCATTGCCGAAGAAGCAACGGCAATGATTGAGCGCGCGCTCGACAAAGGCAGACGTGTGGGTATCAACGAGGCAAACGAGCCGGGAACAACATCGCCGCGATTATCGAACTCAAACGTTACCGGCAC
>USFK01000045.1 GCA_900553935.1 uncultured Collinsella sp. | reverse complement strand
GAGCTTGCGGCAGATAACGCCATCGATATCCTGCACGAGGAGGTTGGCGTGGTGTTTGGTCACGTGCTCGACAACGCCGGCGTCTTTAAGTGGAACGAAGCCGGCCGCGCCGCCCAGCAGCGCTTTATCGACTCACTGTAATGATCCCCTGGGGACGAAGGAAAACGGATCATTTCGTCTTCAAGACAACGGCGCCCGCCGGCAACATCGCCAGCGGGCGCCGTTTTTGCGTGTAGTCATTGGGGACGTTCTTAAACGACTAGTCAAACAAGAACGTCCCCAACGACTAATGACTCGAGCGTGGAAAATCTCCCACTTTGAGCTCGTATGGGCACCAAAAGCAGGAGATCATCCACGCTCATTCTATTAGGAGTCACAACCGCTACAACTCTACGACCTCAACGTTGTTGTAGATCTCGTCCCAGCGGTCCATGACCAGGTGGCCGGTCTTGGGATCCATGGCGTTGAGCTTGCCGCAGGTATTGGCGGTCTTGAGCACCGTGACATCGTCGGCACCAGCAGCAATGGCATGCGCAAAGCCGGCGATGGTCGAGTCACCGGAACCCGTCGCGTTCACAGCTGCAATCGCGGATGTCTTGGCGCGGAACGCGCGACCCTCATGGAAGCCCACCGACCCGGCAGCGCCCATCGAT
Source organism: uncultured Collinsella sp. (assembly GCA_900553935.1). Lineage (GTDB taxonomy): Bacteria > Actinomycetota > Coriobacteriia > Coriobacteriales > Coriobacteriaceae > Collinsella. The sequence continues at coordinate 8,341 of USFK01000045.1, read as the reverse complement.
ACGACAACCCAGGGGATACCGGCAAAGCGGTCATCGGCGGCAAGCGCCTCGCGCAGGGCATCGACATCATCAGTCGTAAAGGACGTACCCAGCAGGCCGTTAATCTCGGTCAGGTTGGGCTTTACGAGCTCAGGCTTAGCGTCAGACTCCAGCGCGGCCTCCAGCGATGCACCCGAGGTGTCGAGCAGCACCTTGGCGCCCGCCTCCTCGGCGATCTTGACGAGCTCGGCATAGTAGCCGGCATCGACGCCACGCGGCAGCGAGCCCGAAAGCGTCACAACGTCCGCCTTCGCTGCAAGCTCGGCGAACTTGGCCGTAAAGGCATCGAGCTCGGCGGGAGCGATCTGCGGGCCGCTCTCCAGCAGCTCGGTCTGATTGCCCTCGTGCAGGATATTCAGGCAAATGCGCGTCTCACCGGCAATGGGCACAAAGTCGTTCTTGACGCCGTCGGCATCCATAAGCTCGGCCATATAGGCACCCATGTGGCCGCCGAGCAGACCGGTCGCGAGCACATCGTCGCCCAACTGCAGCAGCACGCGGCTCACGTTGAGGCCCTTGCCGCCAGCGGTCTTTTCGGGCGTCACGCGGTTCACGTCGTCGATAATCAGCTTGTCGAGTTGATAGCGCGTATCGATCGACGGGTTCATGGTAACGGTCAGAATCATGTTGAACTCCTGTTTCCGGGGCACGACACGCGCAGCCCCAAACATACGATAGCTCGTTAAAGGATCTCGATCTCAAAACCGCGAGTGACGGTCTCCCCCGGCTTGGCAACCAGGCAGCCACGCTTGTGCTCCAGAATATCGTCCTCATCGGAGCAGGTAGACAGGCCGCCCCACGGTTCCACGGCCACAAAGTCGCCCTCGGGCTTGCTCCACACAATCAGGTATGGCATATCAGGGAACGTCAGGCGCACGCCCTTGTCCTCGGTTTTCTTGGTCAGCGTAACCACGCGACTGTCGAGCACGTCAAAGATGGTCTCCGCGAAGTCGAAGAGTTCGTGGGTCAGCGGCAGGTTCTGACCGATCATGGGGTTCTTGCTGCGATGCTCGACATCAATCAGGCCCGTCGAGGGAACGGCAGTACAGAGCTCGGCGGCCTCACGCTGATCAAAACGAAGCTCATAGTCGTCATAGGACTCGTCCTCGTCGAGCGGGCACTTAAAGCCGGGGTGGCCACCCACAAAAAACGGCATGTCCTCGGTGCCCTCATTGGTCACCTCGTACGACACGGCCACCTTTTCCGAATCGATCGTGTAACGAGCAACAATCTTAAACGGATACGGATACTGCTCGAGCAGCTCGGCGTGGTCGGCAGAGCTTAGGCTCAGCGCAACCATGTTGTCACCCTGCTCCTCGAGCTTCCACTCCTGCTTGCGGGCAAAGCCGTGGCGGGCAAGCTTGACCTCGCGGCCGCCCATGGTCATCGCGCGACCGTTACGAAGGCCGCCGCAAATCGGAAAGCAAATGGGCGCCTGGCCCGACCAGACCGAAGGATCGCCCTGCCACAGGTACTCGCGACCGTTGGCTTTAATCGAAGTGAACGATCCGCCAGCCGTGCTCAGTGTCACACGAACAGAACCGTTATCAAGAACAAACTCCATAGGAGCCTTCCCTTTCGTACGCCAGCCCGCCGAGTCAATAGGGCTGATAGAAAACCGGCCCGCGCCCCCTCACAGAAACGCGAGCCGTCAATTGAAAAGCTACAGAATGCCGGGTACCGCCAAAACGAAGCACTCAAGCCAAGCAAGCAAACGTGTTATCGGAGCAGCTTGCCGTATCAGAAATCTTCGCAACAACAGCGGTAACCCCACAGGTCACTCAGACATCAGCGAGAAGCCAGCTGGCGAGGCAAGGTGCCGTGAAGCGAGACGGCATTGACCTTCTGGTCATGCCGTCGAAGCTGAGCGGCAGATTGCCCGCCAGATGGCTTCGCAGCGTCGACCCGTTACGCGGTTTGGCAAAACCGCGTAACCCCACTAGTCGTGGTATTCGCCGCGGTCCCACTTCTCGAGGAACTCGTCAAAGAAGTGCGGGTCAGCCTGAGCCTCGGCGTCGGCCTTGTTGCAGGCGTCGATCTTGGCGATCAGGGCATCGTGCTCGGGGGTCTTCTCGTAGGGCTCCTCCAGGAAGGCAAGCATAATGTCGGCCATCAGGAACTCGCCGGTAATCTTGCCGCCAAAGCCCACGATGTTGGCGTTAAGCTCGCGACGGGCATACAGGGCAGAGGTCATGTCGCGGACCAGGGCGCAGCGGGCGCCGGGAACCTTGTTGACAGCGTTGGTGATACCGATGCCGGTGCCGCACAGGGCCACGCCAAAGTCGGCCTTGCCGCTGGCAACGGCCTCGCCCACGGCCTTGCCGTAGATGGGATAGTGCGTACGGGTGTGGCTGTAGGTGCCACAGTCGAGCACCTTGTAGCCAGCCTGCTCCAGGCGGTCGGCCAGATAGATCTTCTCGTCCGTAACGATATGGTCGCAACCGATTGCGATGGTCTTCTTCATCAGAACGTCCTTTCGTCTGAATTCACAAGTTGAGGTAGAAGTTCGAGTTCTCGGTGGCTCTCGTTAGGCCATCTTGTTGAGCATGTCGACACGGATCTGGTGACGGCCGCCGGCGTACTGGGCGCGCAGGAACTCGCGGGCGATCTTCTTGGCGACCTCGGTGCCCACAACGCCCGGGCCCATGGTGACCATGCGCGAACCGTTGTGCTCGCGGGTCATGTAAGCGGAACGCTCGTCGGAAATGTTGGCGACGACCATGCCCTTGATCTTGACGGCGGCCATATAGGAGCCGACGCCGTACTTATCGAATGCGAAGCCCTGGGAATCCTTGTGCTCCAGCAGGTCCTTGGCAACGGCGGTCGCGGAATCGACAAAGTCCGCGGCAGGGGTCTCGGAATAGTCGACGACCTCGTGACCGTCGGCGATGAGCATCTCCTTGATGGACTCCTTCATCGACATACCGTCGGCATCGGAAGCGATTACAACCCTCATGACATCCTCCTTGAGAGATACGCAGGTGCGCAGTTTCTGTTTGGAAGTGTTGAATCGCGTTCAGGTCCGGGCATCTGAATGTGCGGTTCTTCACTGTTCATGTTTATTTGAACACATTCGAACATTAACTGCAACAACTATTTGTTTATCTTTGTTCTTTTTTGAACAAATACCATTCACGGATGATTGCTGACCGTTTGGGTCTGGCGCGGACGTAGTGACCATGTGTTCAACAAACAAAAGGGCGGCCGAGAACATGTCTCGGCCGCCCTTCTTACGGTTGATCTTCCAAAGATCGCGTTGCCGCCTACTCAGACTGCCCGCTCTTCTTGGCATGTTTGGACGGAGCACTCAAGAAACGACCCATCAGATAGTTCGCGGGACCGGAGACATCGATCCCCAGCAGCACGTGTCCTAGCCATAGGAACGCCACGAGCACCAGTAGAGGAATCACACACGAGGTCACGATCATCACGATGACGCCTTCGATGAGGTCGGTCACCTGCTGCACGATCTTGTCGGTCATCTGCTTGGCACCGCTGGTCACCGACGTGACCAGGCTCGAGGCCCCGTCAGTCAACTGCTCGAGCACGTTTTTGGACTCTGTAGACTCGGTCTTTTTCTTGCTTGCTTTGGAGCTGTCGCTATCTGCCGCACTCGCAGCGTCGGCCGCCTTTTGCTCGGCCTGTTCAATGCTGACGCGATATGTCTCGTCGACCTTTTGCGATACCCACACGCTTGCAGGCACCAACGCCATGCCGATCATGGCGACTATCAGCACGCGGGTCGCCACGCGGCGCAGGACGGCACTCGTGCTCCAGCGTCCGTGAATGCCAAGCGAGACCGCAAAGAGCACCAACGCAAACGGGATTAAGATGCCCAAGCCAACCGACCACAAAATCGTGAGCAAGTATTTCTCTAGGTATAGCACGGCAAGCACGATACCGAGGTTGCCTGAAAGCTGTGCGAGCTGCTCGGCAACCGGCGTTCCCGTATCACCCGGCAGCGCCGTGATGCCCGCAGACAGGGCAACGCACGAGGTCGTGAGCGCCAAAACGTTGCCCTTCTTTTGATCGATAACCTCGATGGTGGAGTCCCAAGTCTTGGTATCGGCAAAATGCGGGCGCGCGACAAAGCCCGACAGGAGCGCCATAACCACAAGGGCGACGATGATGCCAATCTGCAGTTTTTTGTTTGCGCACACGACATCGGACAGGCTGGGCTGCAGCTCGGTTACTGTCGTGTGCTCGGTTATCTGGACAGAACGCCCATGAGCTACCTCGTGCGCGTCTCTCTTTTGAATCAATCCGTTGTCCGGCATTTGGATACCTCCTCATTCCGGCCTGTAATGCGGTGGAAAGTATACCCACCCATCGAAAAACCGAACGGGAGGGCGTGCAGAAGCTCCATAACGCTGCTAGTCGAATAGTGCCATTTCAAAACTATGCCGGTTTACTACGATAAAACCGATAGGACCGACCACATTTGCTATTAGTAGAAAATGATAAGCGTTCTACCTGCGGCTTTGATAACGCTGTTCTTTCCATAGTTGAAAGAATGCGATTCATCGTAGTAAACCGGCATAGTTTTGTAACCGACAGGCCGATTCGGCATCGCAGCAAACCTAATGACCCGTTTTCTTCCATCCTCAAAGGATCAAATGCATGGCAGGAGCGTCCCTAACTGCCGGCAGATAAGGAACGTCCCCAAGTGCCGGGTAAAAAGAAAAAGCCCTGTCGCGGGTTTGCGGCAGAGCTTTTGGAAGGGGACGAGGTTGTGAGGGTTCGTTAGGCGAGCTTGGCCTCGAGCTCAGCGATGCGCTTGTAGGCATCGATGGTAAAGCGGGTCTGCTTCTCCAAGATCATGGTGGTCATGAGGGTGTCCTGAGCGTGGGCCATGATGAAGGTCATCTCCATCTCGCCGCCGCCGGCCTCCTGCGAAAGCAGCTTGGTCTGCGTGTCGTGGGCGCCAATGAGTGCATCGCTCGCATCCTTGTGCAGCTGTTCGGCCTTCTCAAAATCACCCTCACGAGCAGCATCGAGCGCTGCAAGCAGATCGGTCTGGGCGTCACCCGCGTATGCGACGATCTCGAATCCAACCATCGAGATTTCTTCTTTGGTTGCCATATTGCGTTCCTTTCACATATGAACCAATGGAGAGCATCGCGTCCGGGCATACGCGCTGCGTTGTGTATGCCAGAAACATTAACATTCAAACAAAACAGAACAATGCAAAACGCAATTTCGAGCTATGAACGGTCGATTTTCGCCCGTGAACGGTTTTTAAACCAATGCGAACAATATCGAACACAATTAGTGGCAACCCAAACAGGTCCACACCCTAGCGTACATCGCGCACCGTATCACCCTCTACGAGCATGCCGGGGATCAGCATGTGCTCCACGCCAGACGCAACCCCCTCGGCGCCGGCAATCTTGTCGACAGCCCACATGCCGACGCGCTTGTTGTCAAAGCGCACCGTGGTCAGGCGACGGTCGGGCACGATGTCGCCCAGGCTGTCATCAACCCCCGCCACGCTCACGTCCTCGGGCACGCGCTTTCCGCGCGATTCGAGCCCGCGAATGCAGCCGTAGGCCATGGCGTCGTTGGAAGCATAAATGGCCGTACAGGTCGGATCGTCCGCCAGAGCCTGACCGGCGGCATATCCGCTCTGTGCCGTCCAATCGCCACGGACGAGTCGCGGCGGCTCAATACCATGCGCACGCAATGTCTCGCGCCAGCCCTCCTCGCGCTGCATGCCCGAAAGCGAGCGCTCGGGGCATGAGATAAAGTGCACGGTCTTGTGCCCCTGCTCCAACAAGTACTCGACCACCTGGCGCGAGCAATCGAACTGGTCGTTATCGACCGTTGAACAGAGCGGGTGCTCCAGCATGGTAACGAGCACCGTCTGCATGCCGGGCAGCGGCTCAAAGGTGCCAAAGTCCGCCGGCATGCGGTTCATGATCACGACCATGCCGTCCACCGGCAGTGCGCTCATGCGCGACGATGCGCTCTCGAGGGTATAGGGATGTCCATCTACTTTAGTAAGGGTGATGGCATAGCCGTGCTTGTCGGCGGCGGCGGCAAAGCCCTCCATGCGGTCGAGATTGCCGGTACCGGTAATGTTGAACATGGCGACGCCGACGGTCTTGAACTTGCCGCGACGCAGCGAACGGCCGGCAAAGTTTGGACGATACCCCAGCTCGCGCATGGCGGCACGCACGCGCTCCTTGGTCTCGGGACGCACGCTGGGCGAATCGTGCACGGTGCGCGAGACCGTCTGCTCCGAGACGCCCGCGAGACGCGCCACGTCCTTAACGGAAACCGATTTTTTAACAGCGGCCATAGGTCGATCTTTCTATGTCAACGATGCCATCGCGGACATCCCAACAGACAAAATGAACGCCTCCAAGTATATCCAACGCCTCCCCGCAATACGCTTACCACCCAAAACCTACCGTTCACCGACAATCCCGCTTCCCCGGACGGCTTTTGTCGTCCAAATGTTAACGTTGCCATTGCGCAAACACAGGGCCACCGGGCGGCTCAAACGTTCACGCGTAAGGAATCGATGGTTCGCAGGCACAGGAACCACCGGTTCGCGTCTTTTTTTGTGTCGCAAAATGGCAACGTCAACATTTTGGCAACCGAACGCCAAGAGCTACCATCGTTGCTAACCCACCGACTCTTAGGAGCATTGTATGGAGCAACTCATCGCCATCATCGAAAAGGGCCAGCCCTTTTTCAACGCGATCGCCCGCAACAAGTACCTCAAGGCGATCCGCGACGGCTTTATCTCCGTCATCCCCATCATCATCTTCTCGTCCATCTTCTGTCTGGTAGCCTCGGTCCCCAACATCTGGGGTTTCTACTGGCCCGATGACATCAACAACGCCCTGTGGAAGTGCTACAACTACTCCATGGGCATCCTGGCCATCGCCTGTGCCGCCACCACGGCCAAGCACTTCGCCGACGCGCAGAACCGCGACCTGCCCAAGAATAACCAGATCAACTTTATCTCGTGCATGTGCGCGGCCATCATCGGCTTCCTGCTCCTTTCGAGCGACACGATCGCCACGGGCGCCGCCAGCGGCTTCAACACCACCTACCTTGGTTCCAAGGGCCTGCTGACCGCCTTCATCGCTGCGTTTGTGACCGGCATCATCTACAAGTTCTTCATTAAGCGCAACATCACCGTCAAGATGCCCGAGCAGGTTCCGCCCAACATCTCGCAGACCTTTAAGGACATCATCCCCTTCTCCGTCTGCATCACCGTCTTTTGGGTCTTTGACATCGTCTTCCGCGCTGCCTTTGGCTTCTGCTTTGCCCAGGGCGTCATCCAAGTGTTCCAGCCCCTGTTCACCGCTGCCGACGGCTACATCGGCCTCGCTGTGATCTACGGCGCTATGAGCCTGTTCTGGTTCGTCGGCGTCCACGGCCCCTCGATCGTCGAGCCCGCCATCGCCGCCGCCCTCGTTGCCAACATGACCGACAACCTAGCTGCGTTCCAGGCTGGTCAGCACGCTTCCGCTGTCCTGACCCAGGGTGCCCAGTACTTCGTCGTCTGCATGGGCGGCACCGGCGCCACGCTCGTCCTGGTCTTTATGTTCTGCTTCCTGGCCAAATCCCAGGAGATGCGTGCCGTCGGTAAGGCAGCCATCGTCCCCGTGTGCTTTGCCGTCAACGAGCCGCTGCTGTTCGCCGCACCCATCGTGCTCAACCCCGTCTTCTTTGTCCCGTTTGTCTTTGCTCCGATCGCCAACATCTGGATCCTCAAAATCTTTATCGACTTCTTGGGCATGAACGGCTTTATGTACACCCTGCCTTGGACCGTTCCCGGCCCCATCGGCACCATCATGGGCTTGGGCTTCCAGCCGCTCGCCTTTGTGATGCTCGCCCTCATCTTGGTCGTCGACTTTGTCCTGTACTATCCGTTCTTCCGTGCCTATGACGCCCAGAAGTGCGCCGAGGAGGCCGAGATCTCCCAGGAGGAGCTCGCCGCCAAGAACGCCGAGAAGGCCGCCAAGCTCAACGACGCCTTCCAGGGCAAGGCCGATGCCAAGAGCGTTGCCGCCGGCGCCGCAGCCGAAGCCGTGAAGGCCGACGCCCCCGCCGCTTCCACAGCACCCGCTGCCGAGGCTACGACCGCCAGCGACCTCAACGGCAAGCGCGTGCTCGTGCTCTGCCAGGGCGGCGGCACCTCGGGCCTGCTCGCCAACGCGCTGGCCAAGGCCGCCAAGGATCGCGGCATTAACCTCGAAACCGCTGCCGAGGCATATGGCAACCACGTGGACATGCTCCCCGACTTTGACCTGGTCGTCCTGGCCCCGCAGGCCGCCAGCTACCT
>USFK01000044.1 GCA_900553935.1 uncultured Collinsella sp. | reverse complement strand
AAACCTGCCAAAATAAACCTGTCCCTTTTTGGCAGGTTACTCGGCGCTCTTGAGGGCGCCGACCATGTCGATCTTATTGAGGGTGCAATTGGTAGCGAGGTTGACGATAAATGTAAAGCCAAAGGAAAGTACCACGGCGAGCACGTAACTTAGCGGCTCGACCTCGACGTCAAAGTACAGCGACGGCATCTGCAAAATGTAGGTAAAGCTCTCGGCCAGCAAGCCACCCAGCGGTACGCCCAGTGCGGCTCCAATCGCCGTAAGAATCAACGTCTCCTTGTTGACGTAATGGTGCACCTCGCCACGGCGAAAGCCCAGTACCTTGATGGTCGCCAGCTCGCGTTCGCGCTCCGAAATATTCGTATTAGACAGCGTAAACACCACCACAAACGACAGGCACGCCGCCATAAAGGTCACAAGCACTACGACCGAATTGATAATCGCAAAGTTTGCCTCATAGTTTTCCCAATGCTCGGCGGTACTCGACAGCGTAATCCAACCATCGCTCTTAAGACGGTTGGTAAACACAATCTGATCGGCCGACGAGCCCTTAAGTAGCGCAAGGATGCCGTTGAGGCGCGCGCTTCGACCGAACGCGCGCTCATAGGTGCCCTGCGTCATGTAAAGCGTGTTGCCCAGATAGTTGAGCGAAATGTCGCTGATTTTAACCTTGGCAACATTGAGCGACGAATCCTGGACGTGAGCCGTGTCGCCCGGCTTGATCCCCAGTACCAGCTGAGAGCTCTTGCTCAGATACACATCTCCGTCACGCAGGGCGAGCGGTTCTTTGGACTCATCCTCAAGGCGAACATAGTCGTCCAGATTGTTCGTGCGGTCATCGGGCACCACGATCAGCTGCACGGTCTCGCTCTTTCCGCCGAATGTAAAGGTGACGTTGTCGGTCATAATCGGCAGCGTCGAAGTCACGGTCACGTCGGAATCATTGGCCGCGCTGTGCTCATCGAGCGCCGCGCACGCCTGCGAAAAATCGTCGGGATTGGCAACCGCCAACAGGTCATAGCGCGTGATATGCCCGTACTGCTTGGGCGACAACGCGACCGACGTATCACGAATGCCCATACCGCAGATCACAAGCGCGGTACAACCCGCGATGCCAAAGATGGTCATAAAGGCGCGCTTTTTGTAGCGGAATAGGTTGCGTGCAGCGACCTTGTTCAAAAAGCCCATGCGGCGCCAGATAAAGCCAATGCGCTCGAGCAAGATGCGCGAGCCGGCGCGCGGGGCCTTGGGGCGCATGAGCGAGGCTGGGGTCTCAGCCATCTCGTGGCGGCAGGCGATAATCGTGGCGCCCACCACGCCCACGGCAAACAGCGCTACCGACACGAGTGATGACACGATGTCGTACGAAAGCAACATCTGGGGCAGCGAGTACATGTCGTCGAACACCGTAAACAAGAACAGCGGCAGACCCACAAATCCGATGATATTGCCGAGCACGCCACCGATCAGACACGCCCACAGCGAGTAGTCCACATATTTGGACAGGATGCGTCCGCGCGAATAGCCGAGTGCTTTGTACAGGCCAATAAGCGTGCGCTCCTCTTCGACCATGCGGGTGGCGGTGGTGAGGCTGATGAGCACGGCGACGATAAAGAAGATAAACGGGAATACGGTGGCGATGGCCTCAATCGAAGAACTATCGCTCTCGACGCTCGAGTAGCTTGCGATATTGCCGCGGTCCTGGATGTACCAGGTGCATTCGCCCAGGTCGGAGATCTCGGCGCGGGCATCGGCAAACTGCTGGTCGGCGGCGGCACGGCGCTGGTCCAGGTCGGCTTGCGCCTGCGCACGCTCGTCGCTGCCCTCGGCCATACGGTTGATGTTGTCCTGTTCAATCCCAAAGAGCATATTCGCCTGGCGCTCGGACGCATCCAAGCTTGCCGGCGTGTCGACCGTCAGCTCTTGAGCGCGTGCCTTTTCGCGCCCGTCGCGAATCTTCTCGATATTGCCCTTGACCTCGTTAATCTTTGTCGCGTAGGCATCTGAATAGGAATTGAGGCTCTTGGCTCCCTCGACGACCACGTGAACCGCGGAATAGGACGACGAGGTCGCGGCATCCTCGCTCACGTAGAACTTGTAGTCCGCGGCCGAGGCGGCACGGAAGGCGTTGACCGTCGAGTCGGAGCTCACGTCGGTGGGGTCGAGGACCTCAGCCGTAATGGTGTAATCGCCCGCGGCAAATTGATCCTTGGCACTTTGGTTCGACGAGCTCGCATCGTTGGCGGCAAAGCTCACCGTATCGCCGATTTTCTTGCCCGAAGCCTTCAAAAAACGTGAGGTCACTGCCACTTCGCCCGAAGTCTCGGGCAGCTCGCCGCGTACTAGCACCGGTTGGTCGATATTCTCTTTGGAGAGGCTCTGTACGACGACACGCTCGCGCGTCGTACCCACGGCGGTATAGGCGGTCTCGGTATAGACGCCCTCGGCCGTCTCGACGCCATCGACCTCTTGAATGGCAGCAAGATCGTCATCGGTCAGACCATAGGTCGACTGCACGTTGATGTCATAGACATTCTGCTGGTCAAAATAGGCGTCGACCGAATCACACAGGTCCTCGCAGCCCGCCTTAAGGCCGCACATCACGCTCACGCCAAGCGCGGTGATCACAACGATAGACAAGAAGCGTTTGAGGCTGCCGCGAATCGTGCGGTAGATGCCACGGCGAAAAACCGTCGGCACCATATCGTTTGAGCTTTGGGCGGTGCGGTAGGTCGTAAAATCCTGCTCGCGCTCCGTGTTCTGCGCGTCGCGGCGCTGGCTGTTTTGGCGGTCCTGGTCCATGGGCGCTACCACTCGATCGTCTCGATAGGCACGGGATTTTGCTGGACCGTCTCGCTCTCCACGCGGCCGCTCTTAAAGCGGATCAGGCGATCGGCCATGGGCGCCAGCGCAGAGTTGTGGGTGATGATGATGACCGTAATGCCTTGCTTGCGGCAAGTGTCCTGTAGCAGCTGCAAGATCTGCTTGCCGGTTTTGTAGTCGAGTGCACCCGTAGGCTCGTCGCACAAAAGCAGCTTGGGGTTCTTAGCCAGCGCGCGGGCGATGGATACGCGCTGCTGCTCGCCGCCCGAAAGCTGCGCCGGAAAGTTAGCGAGGCGGTCGCCCAGGCCAACCTGGCGAAGCGTTTGCTCGGCATCGAGCGAATCGGGGCAGATCTGCGCCGCGAGTTCGACGTTCTCAAGCGCCGTCAGGTTGGGGACCAGATTGTAGAACTGAAAGACAAAGCCGACGTCAGCGCGACGGTATTCCACAAGCTGAGCCTCGTTGGCAGAGCTCACGTCACGCCCGTCCACCGTCACGGTGCCAGAAGTTGCCGTGTCCATGCCGCCCAGAATGTTGAGGGCCGTGGTCTTGCCGGCACCCGAAGCACCCAAAATGATGGCGAGCTCGCCGCGCTCGACCGTAAAGCTCGCGCCGTCGAGCGCGTGGATGCGGGCATCGCCCTCGCCGTATGCCTTGATGACGTCTTTGAATTCGATATAGGCCATCGATTAATTCCCATCTGGTCGGATAACTCTTTAGTATTACCCATTTCCCACCTACCAAAAAGGGACAGGTTTATTTTGGCAGGTTTTATATGGGGAAACGGGGAGCGAAGGCAGGCGCTGGGGACGTCCAGCACAACCATTTGACCCAAGCCTCGCCCGCCGCTATGATGCCGCTGCGGAATGAATGTCTCCGTTGGGCGCGCCAGCCAAACTATCGCGTCGCCCTAAACCGCCTTGTTGCTGACGACTTCTGCTGTTACGTGATGTCCTTTGGGCATCACGCCGCGGCAGGAGTCTTTTTTGTTTTGGAGGAGAAGTGTCGGAAAACAGTGCATCGAGCAGAATCAAACGCCTGCTCAACACCTATAGCGGCCTCATGCTTATGGGTGCCGTCGGAATCCCTATTGGCATCATCGTCGGTGCAATTTGTGCCCTCTTTGGTCGCGTGCTCCTGGCAATCGGCGCCTTCCGCGACGAGCACATCACCCTGCTCCTTCCCTTCCTCGCCCTCATAGGCTTGGCCATCGTATTTGCCTACCGCACCTGGGGCAAAGACACCGATCGGGGCATGAGCTTAGTATTCGACGTAGGTCACGGACGCGAGGACGCCATCTCCCCGCGTTTGGTGCCGCTCATTATGCTGAGCACGTGGGGGACGCACCTCTTTGGCGGCAGTGCGGGACGCGAGGGCGTGGCCGTGCAGATCGGCGCAACCGTCTCACATTGGATCGGCCGACGCCTGCCTTTCCGAGACCCCGGCAACACGTTTTTGCTTATTGGCATGGCCGCCGGCTTTGCCGGACTCTTTCGAACGCCTCTCGCCGCCACGGTCTTTGCCATCGAAGTACTGGTCGCAGGACGCTTGGAATACCGTGCGTTGCTTCCCGCACTCGCAGCCTCGCTCGCCGCAAGCATGACTTCCGGCGCCTTGGGACTCGAGAAGTTTGAGGTCGCCGTTGTCGCCTCATATGCGCTTGACCTCCCCGGTCTTGAGCGGCTGGCGCTGTTGGGTATCGCGTTTGGTATGGTAGGTGGAGCTTTTGCCTGGTGCCTTGCCCATGCCAAGACCCTTGCAGCGCGGCTGCTCCCCAGCCCTTACATACGCGTTGCCGTTATGGGCCTTGCGCTGTCGGCGATTCTGTTCGCGCTGTGGCAGGGGCGATACTGCGGCCTTGGCACCAACCTGATATCCGCGGCACTGGGTGACAACGGTGAGGCGTCGATCATGCCTTGGGACTGGGCGCTCAAATTCGTACTCACCATCGCCACGCTTGCCGCAGGATATCAGGGTGGCGAGGTGACGCCGCTGTTCTCCATCGGAGCCAGCCTGGGTGTCGTACTCGCCGGGATTCTCGGCATGCCCGTCGAGCTCTGCGCCGCGCTGGGATACGCCGCCGTCTTTGGCAGCGCCACCAATACGCTGCTCGCGCCCATCTTTATTGGCTGCGAGGTCTTTGGCTTTAGCAGTCTGCCGACGTTCTTTATTGTCTGCGTCGTGGCCTACCTGTTCAACATGGATAAGTCGATCTATGCGCTGCAGGAGCACAGCCGCACCCGATAAACAGGGCGTTTGCCACCAAAAAACGCGCACGACAGGCCGGGCCCGCCGCGCGCGTCATCCTATACACGATTAGTTATTGTTGTTGGTCATCGAAGCCACTGCTGCCGCAAGATTGGAAATGGGCATTGTCTGCAGCCAGATGCGCCCCGGACCGGTGAGCACAGTGTTAAACACGCCTTCACCGCCAAACATGATGTTTTTGACGCCCTTGACCATCTGCGCGTCGATGCTCACCGTCTCCTCAAAGCCGGCCACGTTGCCGGTATCTACAATCATTTGCTGGCCAGCAGCAAGCTCGTACTCAACTAGGTCGCCGTCGATCTCGGCAAAGGCAATACCCGAGCCCGTGAGCTTTTGCATGATAAAACCCTCGCCGCCAAAGACGCCGGTCTTTGCCTTCTTGTTAAAGTGGATGCTCAGCTCAACACCACTTTCCGCGGCAAGGAACGAACGCTTCTGCAAAATCCAGCTCTTACCAGGGCCAATCTCGATCGGTATAATGCGGCCGGGGAAGCAAGAGCCAAACGCAATCATGCCATCGCCGTGCGCGGTCCAAATGTTTTGGAACAACGCCTCACCCGAAAAAGCCTTAGAGAACATCTTGCCTATGCCACCGCCCGAGGTGGACATCTCCATGTTGGGGGTCATCCAGACCATGGCACCGCTTTCGGTGATCATGGATTCGCCGTCGCTAAGGTTGCACGTAACAACCGGGAAAGCCCCTCCGCCGATCTCGTACTGCATGACCGTCTCCTTTCCTTCGGGAGCCGAACAACGATGTCCATATTTTAGCAGTTAGAGGTGCGTTTATTTGGGTCGGTGGCGTTCATGGCGCCGATCACCGCCAGCCTCCGCTGCCGTCTGCACAGATAAAACCTGCCAAAATAAACCTGTCCCTTTTTGGCAGGTTTTAGAGGCGGACGGTGAAGGTGATCTGATGATCGTGGCCGGATACGGTGGCGGATCCGCCATGGGCTTCGGCGATGGCGCGCACGACGGACAGCCCCACGCCCGAGCCACCTGTCTTGGAGCTGCGCGACACGTCCGCACGATAGAAGCGGTCGAACAGCCGGTCCAGGTCGCCCTCGGGCAGCTCATCAACAGCATTCGATACGACAAGCTCGGCCGAGCCTTTGCCCGCACCGCGCGAAACGGCACGCAGGCTCAGCTCGATCACGCTGTCCTCGCTTGCGTAGCGTGTGGCGTTGTCCAGCAGCAGCTCAACAACCTGCGCCACTGCCGCGGCATCGGCATGGGCCCGCACACCGCTCGCGATCGACGTCGACAGCCGTTTTCCGCGCGAAACCGCCACCGATTCAAATGGCGTCGCAGCCGTGTCCACGGCCTCCGAAAGATCAATCGTCGCCATAGTAAAGCCGGCCGAACCCTCGTCCATACGCGCCAGGAACACCAGACGCTCCGTGAGCGCCGTCAGCCGCGCGACCTGCTCGTGAATGCTCTGCGTCCACTCGCTCTCGCCGCTCTCGATCTCTTGGACCTCGTTGGCGGCGTCAATCACGGCCAGCGGCGTTTTGATCTCGTGGCTTGCATCGGTAATGAAGCGCTTCTGTTTGCTATAACTCTCGACCATCGGCCGAATCACCGCACCCGAGGCGACCGTTACAATTGCCAGCACCGCCAGCCAGCCAATGCAGCTGATTGCCACACTCGCGCTCAAAAACGAATGGAAACTGGCAAGCTCGCGCGAACAGTCCACGAACACATAGGTTGTCTTGTCGCCCTGAACCGTAGCCGTATAACGGTAGTTGCCAGAAAAGCCCGAAGTCCAACCCTTGGAATATAGTCCTGCAGCGATGCGGGCGGCACGCTTGGCACCTACCGCGGCAATGCGGGCCGTGTTGACATCGGTCACCTGCCCGCCGGCAATCGACACCGTAAAGTAGCGCGTGTCGAAGGGAGACTCCGCCGTCATGCCTTCAAAATGCACATCGCGAACGGCCGCCCGGTTACCGGTAGCAACCTTGCCGGCAACCGCATCCTGACCGGGACCGGTCTTAGGCTCGTCCTCCCCATCAATGCCATCCTTGCCTGCCAGGATATAGTCCAGTCGTGCATCGGCCATCTTGCAAACATGCGAATAATTGACAATGTTGATGCCAGCGATGATGAGCGTAAGCACCACGGTCACAGCGCCCATGGCAACGAGGATGAACTTACGACGCAGGCGACGGCCCATTGCACTGGCAGCATCGGCGCGCCCCGGATTACCCGAGCCCACACCCATGCCGAGCTTCGCCGCCATGCGCTTGCACCACGTGCGCACGCTCACGCCCGTTCTCCTTCCTCGACAACCTCGAGCGAATATCCCTGGTTGCGCGACGCGCGGATGGCCAGGTCGGCACCCAGTGCCGTCAGCTTTTTGCGCAGGTACGAGATGTAGACCCACACCACATTGGCGCCTTCGGGCGCGTCTTCGCCCCAAACCTCGAGCATCAGTCGTTCGGTGGGCATACGCGTGCCGGCGTTGCGCATAAAGAGCTCCATAAGCTGAAACTCACGATTGGCCAGGTGCTCCTCACCCAAGGGACCCGCAAGCGTGCACGATGCCGTGTCGAGGCGCACGTTGCCCACGCTGAGCGTCGTGGCGTCAATTGCCGTCGCGGCACGCGTCATGGCACGAATGCGAGCAAGTAGCTCCTTGGCGGCGAACGGCTTAGTCAGGTAATCGTTGGCGCCGGCGTCCAAGCCCTCGACCTTATCGGACACCTCGCTTTTGGCCGTAAGCATAATGATGGGCAGTCGCTTACCGGCGGCGCGTGTACGCTTGAGCACCTCGATGCCGTCCATCCTGGGCATCATGATGTCCAAAATTGCGGCGTCATAGTCGTTGGCAAGCAGATATTCGAGCGCCGTCAGACCGTCGAGGGCGGTGTCGACCTCGTAGTCGCTATGTTGAAGAATCGCGGTGAGGGCGCGGGAGAGGCCAGGTTCGTCCTCGGCAAGCATCAGCTTCATAGTTGTTCCTTTGGCGCACGGCTATACAGGTTTCGATACTGCCGATGATAGCGCACCGCCAGCTGCCTTAGCGCAGCCCTAGCTGCTCAACCTGCACGTTTTTAAATGCGCAGAATATGGCTTAGCCAAACTTAAGGCGCAGATGCTGAGCACTTGGACGCATGCCGACCGCGAAAGGACGGCGACTCGTTCTTTCAGGGCGTCTTGGCTATGCAAAGTGCCCGAGCGCTATTCCTCGTACGCGCCCTCAAGCCGCAGTAGCCACTCCTTACGGTCGAGGCCGCCGGCATATCCGTTGAGCGAACCATCGGCGGCAACCACGCGATGGCACGGCACAATAATCGAAACAGGGTTGCGAGCGACCGCAGCCCCCACCGCACGAGGAGACACAACGGGGTCCTCGTTTCCCGGTACACGATGTCGAGCCGCAACACGCTGGGCGATCTCGCCATACGTAGCGACCTCGCCACGCGGAATAGAAAGCAGCTCGTACCAGACTTCACGCTGAAACGCCGTGCCAATCAAATGCAACGGCGGCGTATACCGAGGCTCCTGCCCCGCAAAATAAGCATTCAGCCAAGCCCAAGAACGCTCAAGCACCGAAGAGGCCACACCATTTGCCGGACTCACCGACGACATGCCGCCAGCACCAGAAACTGCATCGGCGCCTTCAACATGTTCGGGATCTTCTTTGAGAAGCGTGGAGCCAAAGTGCTCCTGTCCCTCAAACCAAAGCCCCGTCAGACCGCGGCCATCAGCGGCAAGCAAGATTTCGCCCAAAGGCGAGGCAAATGTCGTCGTGACCACCAGCGGCTCCTTTCAAAACTCCGCAACATCATACCGCGAATTTGCAGATAATCACGCAGATACGCCTAGGCAGCCCCCAATTGAGCAAAGGGGCGGTTTTCCGCTCAATTAAGGCCAACGTAGAGCTGTAGCACTCAAAACGCACCCCGGTAAAAACGTTACCTGAAGCGGGGTTCCGGTCAGGGCTGTGGTGATATCGGCAAAGTAAGTGGT
>USFK01000043.1 GCA_900553935.1 uncultured Collinsella sp. | reverse complement strand
AGGCACTATGGAGTACGGATCGTTTCAGGCCGAGGAATTCGGCGACTTGCAGCGCCTGGTCGACGGACTGTTTTACGACCGCCACGCCATCGACCGCCTGGATCTGATCGTACAGGCCGAAATCTTGGACCTGGCGCCCGACCTCATGGAGATCGTGAATCTTTTGCCGCCCGGCTACTACGACCGCCAGTCACTTTGCGACCAGCTCAACTCCGCCTTGGCCGCCCACGGCTGGGGCGCCGTCTACGGAACGGTGGAATAAGCCTCGAGGCCGGCGATTTGGCCCGCTTCCCGACCTTGGCGAGGCTTGTTTTAGAGCTTGTGGCCAAAAAAGGGCAAATATGAGTACTGTTACCTTTTTAGTAGCAGCGATTCTTGGTCGAAATCGGCAAAACTCGACTTGAAACTTCCTAATCACCGTCAGCTAGCGCCAAATTGGAAGTCGATGGTCACTCATTAACGTACAGTTCTTATAACTTTGTTCATTATTTTCCGCACCTAAAATGATACGCCGTTTGTGACAGTACTCACAAACGGCGTTTTTTGACCACTGGCGTGTCTGGCAGGCGGCAAGCACCGCCCGAATCCGCATTTTGAACGCGCCCGAATCGGTTCTGGAGCCGGTTTTCGCGCTCTTACTCGTCTTTGGGCGAGGGATGCTTGCAGACCACGCTCATGTAGATCATGCCGAGCACGGCTGCGGTGACCGAACCGGCGAGAATAGCGGCCTTGGCTGCAAGAACCTCAAACTGGGCCGTCGGGAAGGCAAGGCCGCTGATGAGAATCGACATGGTAAAGCCGATACCGCCCAGAATGCCCACGCCGGCAATCATGTGCCAGTTGACATTGTGCGGCAGCTCGCAGGCCTTAAGCTTAACCAGGGCAAACGTCATACCAAAGATGCCGATCGGCTTGCCCAGCAGCATGCCAAAGTACACGCCGAGCGTCACCGGGTCGGTGAGCAGCGTGCTCATGTCCACGCCCACTAAGCGAACCTGAGCGTTTACGAACGCAAAGATCGGCAGGATCACAAAGTTGACCGGCGTGGAGATCAGACGCTCCATGCGGATAAGCGGCGGGGTCACGCGGTGCATGACGCGCTCGACCTTGGTTGTCGAGACGGTAAAGTCATGCTGGCCCAGGATGTGTGCCTCATCATCGTAGCGGTCATCGAGCAGCGGCAGGCACTCGCCCAGCCAATCGGTGAGGCTATCGAGCTTGACGCCACACTTGGCCGGGATGGTAAAGGCCAAGATGACGCCAGCAAGCGTGGCATGTACGCCGCTCTTGAACATGCAGAACCACAGCAGCAGCCCCAGTACCGAATACGGGGCAAGGCGGTAATGCTGCGTCTTGTTAAGCCACACGAGCGCGCAGGTCACAAGCGCGGCGGCGCCCAACCAAAACGGATTGGGGCTCTGACCGTAGAAGATGGCGATGGCGGCGATGGAGATCAGGTCGTCGGCGATGGCGAGCGTCGAGAAGAACACGCGCACGCCGTTGGGCACGCGATTGCCCAAAAGCGACAGCACGCCCAGCGCAAAGGCAATATCGGTTGCCATGGGGATGGCCCAACCGTTGCGGGCGCCGGCATGGTTAAAGATCAGGTAGATGCAGGCGGGAACGACGACGCCGCCCACGGCCGCCAACATGGGAAGCATGGCCTGACGCGGATTCTTGAGCTCGCCGACCGTCATCTCGTACTTAAGCTCAATGCCCACCAACAAAAAGAAAATCGCCATGAGGAAGTCGTTGACGAAAAGCTCAACGGTGAGACCAGCCGTAAGGTTGCCCAGACCCACATACAGCGGGGTCTCCAAAAAGTGATGGATGGCCTCGTAGGCATCGGTATTGGCGCAGATGACGGCGGCGATGGCGGCGATCACCATGACGGCGGCAGAAATGGTGCCGTTCTCGGCAATGCGCTCCCAGATGTCGTGACGTTCAAAGCGCCTGCGCTCACGAACATTGAACAGCTGCTCAGTTGCTGCCATGGGCGGCTCCTTTCACGGGAAAGCTCCCGTCTTAAAAAAGCACGGCCCGCCCAGATGGCGGCGCCGCGCTCTAACGTATTACGCTTGCATCTAGCCTACCCTGCGCGACAAGCGCGCAAGCGCGGCCGAAAAGCGGAACCACAGGTTGAACATTATTTGCTCAACGGCACAGGCACGCCTGTCCAAGAGACGACGCGGCGACGTGCACAAAAAACGACCGGAGCGCGGGGCGTCCGCGATCCGGTCGTGGCGTTTGGTCAACTAAACCTAGCAGGCGGCCATAATGGGGGCAGCGACCTGCTTCTTACGGGAAAGGACACCCGGCATCCAGACGCCGTCGTGCTCGTCAGCAATGCCCAGGCCCTTCTGAGCAGCCTCGGTCTCGCCCTCGAGCAGGACCTGCGAGCCCTCCTCCATGATGTCGGTGATGCACAGGACAATGCCGTCGGCGCCCTTCTCGGCGGCGTAGGCGCGCATGGCCTCGCGGATCTCGTCGATCATGCCGAGTGCGCGGCTCTTGTCGACGGTCTCGTACTGGCCGATGAGCAGCTTCTTGCCAGCGGGCTCGAACATCTTGATGTCGTTGCCGACCATCTCGGCTGCGGTGAAGGAGCCGGACGGACGGGTGAGGAAGACCTCCATGCCAAACTTGACCGGGTCGACGCCCACCTGCTCGCCGAGCTTGGCGGCAACGGCGCGGTCGACATCGGTGGTGGTGGGGCTCTTGAGCATGAGCGTGTCGGTCATCATGGCCGAGAGCAGCAGCTTGGCCTGGACGTCGGAAAGCTCAACGCCGAGCACGTCGGCGAGCTTGGTGACGATGGTGCAGCTGGAGCCCCAGGGCAGGCAGATGTAGTGCAGCGGACCGGCGGTCTCGAAGTCGCCGATGCGGTGATGGTCGACGACGCCAAAGACCGTGGCGTCCTTAAGGCCTGCGACGGACTGGGCGGACTCGTTGTGGTCGGTGAGGACGACGAGCTGACCGGCCTCGACGGACTCAATCACGCGGGGCTCGGCGATGCCGGCGTCGGCAAGCAGCTTGGCGGACTCTGCCGGAAGCTGACCAAGGGCGCAGGCCTCGTAGGTGTTGCCGGCATACTCAACCTGGTTGAGCAGCTGGGACAGGACGACGGCGCTCATGATGGCGTCGTTATCGGGGTTCTGGTGACCAAAGACAAGAACGTTTGCCATGGGTTTCCTCCATATGCGTGTGTGTACTCATACGTGTCTATGGTAGCACGCTGACGCCGAACCTTCTGAAACGGAAGGGGCGCAGCGCAATTTGGGACAAACGTTGAGGCGAGGCCTACCCCCTCACCACCCGCCCCTTGCATCAGCTATTTACCGGCGGCGCGCAGGGCTACGTAAGCGGCACCGATGATGCCGGCGTCGTTGCCGAGCGAAGCGACCTTAATGGGCGTCTCGCGCGAGGCGGAAAGCGCGTACTGCTTAAAGTGCTCGCGGACCTTGTCGAGGTAGACATCGGCCGAGGCGGAGGCGCCGCCGCCGATGAGGAACATCTCGGGATCAACCACGTTGGCGATAAGCGCCAGTGCGCGGC
Source organism: uncultured Collinsella sp. (assembly GCA_900553935.1). GTDB lineage: Bacteria > Actinomycetota > Coriobacteriia > Coriobacteriales > Coriobacteriaceae > Collinsella. Next base: position 5,592 of record USFK01000043.1, on the reverse strand, counting down.
CGAGATAGTCGGCCATGGTATCGGCCGCGGCCAGCGCGAGCTTGTCGCCCTCGCGGCAGGCCTGGAACACGTCCTTGGAATCAGAAGGCCCAGTGAGCTCGATGGGCTCGACGCCGGCCTTTTTGCACTCGGCAAGGTAGTTGCTCACCACACCGGTGGCGCTGGAATACTGCTCCAGGTGGCCATGTCCGCCGCAGCCGCAGGTGCGCTCCTCTTCGGGGTTCAGGCACATGTGGCCAATCTCGCCGCCGGCGCCCACAACGCCCGACACCACGTCGCCGTTGACGATAACGCCGCCACCCACGCCGGTACCAATGGTGACCATCACCACGTTCTGTACGCCCTTGGCAGAGCCGAGCCAGGCCTCGCCCATGGCAGCGGCGTTGGCATCGTTCTCGTATTTAACAACCGCGTCGGGGCAGTGCTCCTGAATGGCGACTCTTAGCTCGGGCAGGTTAATGGCAATGTTGGCCTTGACCTTGGCATCGCCCGATGCCGGGATGGGGCACGGAACGGCCAGGCCAATACCCGCCACAAAGGCGCGCGGAATCTGGGCCTTGGCGACCACCTGGTCGATAGCCTCGGTCACCGCGGCAAAGCCCGCGGCGTCAACGATAGGCGGCGTGGGCACGCTGGCCTTGGCCAGCAGGTTACCATCCTCGTCGAACAGGCCCTCCTTAACCGAAGTGCCGCCGACGTCGATGCCGATGTAATACTGCTTAGGTTCCATGGGAGCCCGCCTTTCTCGTTTAAACATTGCCTGTATGGTACCGCTCCCAAGGCAAAAACCTGCCAAAAAGGGACAGGTTTGTTTTGGCAGGTTTTATCTGTGAAAACGCAGGGCATGGTATTTGGTTCGTTGGGCGGTAAAACGGCTCAACCCCATCCTCGAGTCGATCAATTTGCTCAATACCACATTATTCGAGTGCATATTCATTTAGAGCGCTCTAGTTAATATAGAAAAGCGTTTTTTGATTATATCTTTCTCGAACTTTTCAAAACGCAATAGGGATGCTTAGGCGTGGACTATACTTTCGTTTGTACTCAATCAAGCCGGAAAGGAGGTTCCATGATTCCCAAATACGAGGCAATAGCTGCAGATATCCGTCGAAGCATCGAGGACGGCGCTCTAAAGCCGGGCGACAAGCTGCCCACCGTCGTTGAGTTCTGCGAGCTCTATAGCGTTTCCAAAATCACCGTCAAACGAGCTATTGAGCAGATTACCGATGAAGGTCTTGTTACCAGCCGGCGCGGATCGGGCACTTACGTTAAGGACACGGCGGGGCTTCCCGGCCAGGCGTTTTTCCAGGGCAAGAACGATCGCTCCCAGGGCTTTTCGTACGAGCATCGCGGGGAGAAAGTGACCTCGGTGGTCTACGATTTCTCGATCGTCAATCCGCCGGCAGAGGTTGCGACCCAGCTGGGAATGGCCGAAGACGACTTTGCCTATCACATCGTGCGCGTACGCGAGGTCGATGGTCAGCCCATCGTTATCGAGTACACCTATATGCCACTCGAGCTGATTCCGAGTCTTAAGAAAAAAGACCTGTACGCGTCGGTCTACAGCTTCATCCGCGAGCAGTGCGGACTCAAGATCTCGAGTTTCCACCGCACCATTCGCGCCGTCGCGGCAACTGAGGAAGAGGCTGAGCGCCTGGATACCAAACCCGGCTCTCCCCTGCTCGAACTCAACCAGATTGGCTTCTTGGATGGCGGCAACGCCTTTGAGTACTCGATTTCGCGCAACGTCGGCGACCGCTTTGAGCTGCACAACGTAACGTTGGCATAGGTTTTTGTAGTCATGCGGGCGCTCGTTATGACTCGATTAGAGCGGGCGGCCGCGCAACACCATGGGAGTATGAACATGTCCGATTTGATTAAACTGACGCCGATTTTCCACGAGAAGATCTGGGGCGGCCGCCAGCTCGAAACCGTATTTGGTTACGACATTCCCGAGGGTCCCATCGGTGAGTGTTGGGCTATCTCGGCCCACCCCAACGGCGACTGCCAGATCGCGGAGGGCCCGTACGCCGGTCACACGCTGTCATGGCTGTGGGCCGAGCACCGCGAGCTCTTTGGCAACTGCGAGGGCAAGGAGTTCCCGCTGCTCATTAAGATTCTGGACGCCAAGGACGACCTTTCGATCCAGATCCATCCCAACGACGAGTACGCCGCCGAGCACGAGAACGGCAGCCTGGGCAAAACCGAGTGCTGGTATGTGCTGGACTGCGAGCCCGGCGCCACAATCATCGTCGGCCAGCGCGCCAAGGACCGCGCCGAGGCTGCACAGATGATCGAAGACGGCCGCTGGGACGACATGCTCAACGTGCTGCCGATCCACAAGGGCGACTTTTTCCAGATTGATTCCGGTACCGTCCACGCCATCAAGACCGGCACGCTCATTTTGGAGACGCAGCAGTCGAGCGACGTGACGTATCGCCTGTACGACTACGACCGTCCCGGCACCGACGGCAAACTGCGTCCCCTGCACATTGAGCAGAGTCTCGACTGCATCGACTTTGATTCTCAGGCCCCGACCGACGGCACCGTGACCGCGCCCGAAGTCGACGGCGTGACCGAACTCGAGTCCAACCCCTGCTACACCGTCGATCGCGTGCGCGTCAACGGCAGCAAGACCTTGGAGCAGCGCTGGCCCTTCATGTGCCTGTCAGTCATCGACGGCGAAGGCACCGTCTGCGGCGACCCCGTCCACAAGGGAAGCCACCTGCTAGCCCCGAGCACCGTCAGCTCCATCGACCTCGAAGGCAAGATGGAACTGATCGTCTCGCATCTGTAAGCTATCGATCCCCGAGCGCTTGCCGGGATGGGGCGCGGGGTTTGATCGCCTGTTCGGACAGTCCTGCTCGCACGGAGAGCACATTAAGTGCTCTCCGGCTCGTGCGGAACTCGCGACGGAGCAAAGTCCTCCGTCCGCCTCCTATGGTTACTTGCTTGTGGGGTGCTCGACCTCACGCTGCTTGGCACAAGTGATCTATCTGAAATATCTACCTGTAGGTAAACCCTTGTAGAAAGGTTAACTGTTATGACTAAGGAACTCGATTTTGAGGCAATTAAAAACGCTGCCGAGTCTCACCGTGCTGATATGACTCGCTTCCTGCGCGCTATGATCTCCCATCCCTCTGAGTCCTGCGAGGAGGGCGAGGTTGTCGCCTGCATCAAGGCCGAGATGGAGAACCTTGGCTATGACGAGGTCAAGGTCGACGGCCTGGGCAACGTCATGGGCTTTATGGGCGAGGGCGACAAGATCATCGCCATCGACTCCCACATCGACACCGTCGGCATCGGCAACATCGAGAACTGGGATGCCGATCCCTATGAGGGCTACGAGACCGATGAGATCATCTACGGCCGCGGCGGCTCCGACCAGGAGGGCGGCATGGCTTCTGCTACCTATGCTGCCAAGATGATGAAGGACATGGGCCTTATCCCCGAGGGCTATAAGATCATGGTCGTCGGCACCGTCCAGGAAGAGGACTGCGACGGCATGTGCTGGCAGTACATTTACAACAAGGACGGCATTAAGCCCGAGTTCGTCATTTCCACCGAGCCCACCGACGGCGGCATCTATCGCGGTCACCGCGGCCGCATGGAGATCCGCGTCGACGTTCACGGCACCTCCTGCCACGGCTCCGCTCCCGACCGCGGCGACAACGCCATCTACAAGATGGCCGACATGCCATGTTGCGTCCGTAATAACTGATACGGACGTTGTCTACATTGTATGGAATAAGGTTGCCCAGTGCTTTATAATATACTTCGGCTGTAAACTTGAAAGGACGTCCCACTGCCCGGAAGCTGTAATCACTTCCGATAACAAAGTGTATGGAACGTTGCGATTTGATGTTTTTATTGAGTGATACGCTTGCGACTCCGTCTACCATTGTGGTATCACGAAACTCCTTATAAAAAGGAGCTTGGTAATAGAGCCCCGTTGCTACGCGGAATGTGAATTTTTCATTGAAATTCGGAATCAGCGCCAGAGAAGCCCTCGGACTTACAATGAATTCTTTATTCCAGCTCCAATAGCTTCCACGCAGTCCGGCTGTAAGCGTGAACAGGCCTGCACCGGATTGGAATTTGTAACTGTCTTGTGCGTATATGGATAAACGGTTACTGTTGATGTCGTTTTTGGATGATAAACTGTAAATCAATTCCGGACCATTCGGTACTTGTGGTAATGAATATCCGGCTGAGTCGCGCATTTCCCATTCACGTAGTTTTTCTTTAATACGCTCTGCTTTTAATTCCAGTCCCCATTGAATAGCATGGCGTTGGATGCGGTGTTGTCCTGTGAGCGAGTAGCTTTGTACATCTGCGTTGAGGTAGTTGCGGGCATGCTCCATATAGGTACCCACACCGATTGTTTCACCTGTATCTGTGTCCGTATCCTCTTCGGAAGCATCTAATTCGTTGAGCCAATATTGCCCGGTAATGTCATAGGTTTCCTGCTCTTTTGTATGAAATGCAGAGGCCTGAAAAGTCAAGCTATTGTTTTCGTTGAATTTGTATGTGGCATTGGCTGCACCGAAGAATGTGCGGAATACATCTCTTTCCTGACCGTCAAAATAAACCTTGAATTCACGTACCGAAGCCATTGTGCCGAATCGCGTGTTACGGTCTTCCGGTTGGAAGATGTATTTATTTTCTGAGATATTTCCGATGAATCCTATTTCCCAGCGTTTATTGGGACGCCAGTTTAAGTATGTCTGATAGTCGATGAATTGCGGATCGTATTCTCCTTTCGTATCCAGTGTTCCCAATAGATAGCGGTTGCTTTTGTATCGTACGCTGTTGATCCACGAGAATTTCTTAGTGCCGAAACCTATGTATGCCGAAACTCCTAACAGGCTGAAAGTCCCTGTTGCTTCGAAATGTTCCGGCTTTTTATATGTAATATCCAGTACGGATGACATTTTATCTCCATATTTCGCTTCGTATCCACCGGAAGAAAATCCAACGTTTTCTACCATATCCGGATTGATAAAGCTCAATCCTTCCTGCTGACCGGAACGGACCAATAACGGGCGGTAAACCTCTATACCATTGACGTATACCATATTTTCGTCGAAACTTCCTCCACGAACATTGTATTGTGAACTAAGTTCATTGTTCGAACTTACTCCGGCTTGTGTGGCAATGATCGATTCTATATTTCCCCCCGAAGCATCCGGCATCCACTTGTTTGCTTTCATGTCTATTTGTTGCACGGTGTTGGTTTGCCGGCGACTTTCGGTAATCGTTACCTGGTCGAGTTCGTATCCTAATGCCGGCAACATCATGTTTATGCTGATATTTCCCTGTGGATTTACTAAAGTGCGTTTCCGCGTGTTATATCCGATCATGGAATATATCACTGTTACCGTGTCTCTGGAAGTAAACTTGAGCGAGTATTTACCTTTTAGATTGCTGACCGTACCGATGGCCGTTCCCTCTATACGTACGGTAGCCAGTTCGATCGGTTCTCCGTTATCGTCTGTAATGATGCCTCCGATTTTGACTTGTTGTGCCAAAGCGGGAAAGGTAAACAGTAAAAGCAGGTATATAATTGAGAGACGATTGTTCATATCCTTA
>USFK01000042.1 GCA_900553935.1 uncultured Collinsella sp. | reverse complement strand
GAGAGTCGAACTCTCGTTGTCAGATTGAAAGTCTGGTGTCCTAACCGTTAGACGATGGGGGCGAACAACTCGAATTACTTTACGGGAGGTTGTTCGGTTATGCAAATCGACGGCATTTCGGCGTGTCGCAATCAGTTCAGGGTAACGGCCTGATAGGTGAAGTCATGAATCACGCGGCCGACGGCCAGGCCCTTCTTCTCGAAGTTGGTGAGCACGCGGCCCTCGAATCGCTCGGATTCGGTGAAGTCGGCGTGCGGCATATCGGCGGCCATGTCGGCATTGCCCTTGCCCACGTGCTCCAGCGGCAGGCTGACGGTTACGCTGCCCAGGTTCTTCCAGCCATCGAGGCCGTCCATCACCTCGTGCACGTGCAGGGCATAGTCCTCGATGTCGGTGGCGATACGCCAGACGCCGTCTGTGACCAGCGCGCGATGAATGTCGCCGGCCATGGCCTTCTGCACGATGCGGCGCTTGTGGTGCTTCTTCTTGGGCCAAGGGTCGGGGAAGAAGGTCCATACCTCGGCCACGGTGCCGGCCGCGGTCACCTTGAACAGCTCGGGCGCATTGACCTGGGCCACGCGAATGTTGGTCAGCCCCTGCTTGCCGGCGAGCAGCAGCGTGTGGGCCACGCCGGGGTCATAGACCTCTAGAGCAAGGAAGTTCGTCTCCGGGTGGGCTGCGGCTGCTGCCACCACGTTTTCTCCCTGCCCGGTGCCGATTTCCACAATGAGCGGATTATCGTTGCCCCATGCGGACTCCACGAACGCGCGGTCGAGCGTGACGCCTTCGCGCACGTCCAGCAGGTTGCCGGCCGCAATATCCAACAGATATGTGCCGGCATAGTTGTCCCATGCGCGCTGCAGGCGGTCGTCCAAACGTCCGGAGCGGCGTACGAAGGAGAGCACCTTGTGCAGGGGGTGCGCCGGTGCCTCGGTGTGGTCTGTGCCCATCGCGGCGACGGGATCGATTGCTGTGGATTCGGGATCGGTCATATATTCCTCGGATTTTCCTTGTGCGCCGCACCGCTGTTCATTCATTAGGTCGATTTGGCGTTCATTAGGTAGGTGGTGTGCGATACCAACCACCATATCAAGCCATTTACCCGGTGTCCGTGCGGGCCGGCTCCGGGCCGACCTACCTAATGAACGCCAAATCGACCTAATGAATGCAGATATTGCCGGACGACACCACCGTTTTGCGCGACCTCGCCCTGGTGGCCGCACACGTTGGTTGCGGCCGACGCGGGCCGCGGGCAAGTGCTTGTAAGGGGAGCCTTGCCTCTCTTGTACGAGAAAGGACGCGTAATGAAGATCATTAAAGCTAAAGACTACGAGGATATGAGCCGCAAGGCCGCCAATATCATCTCGGCCCAGGTTATTCTCAAGCCCGATTGCGTGCTGGGTCTTGCCACCGGCTCCACTCCGATTGGCGCCTACAAGCAGCTCGCCGCTTGGTACAAGAAGGGTGACGTCGACTTTGCCGAGGTCAGCACCTACAACCTCGACGAGTATCGTGGCCTTTCGCACGACGATCCCCAGAGCTACCACTACTTTATGCGTGAGAACTTCTTCGATCACATTAACATCGACCTGAACAACACGCATGTGCCCGATGGCTCCAATCCCGACGCTGCCGCTGCCTGCTCTGAGTATGACAAGATCGTCGCTGCTGCCGGTTACCCTGATCTGCAGCTGCTCGGCATCGGTAACAACGGTCACATTGGCTTCAACGAGCCCGATGATCACTTCTCCAAGGGTACGCACTGTGTCGACCTTACCGAGAGCACTATTCAGGCCAACAGCCGCCTGTTTGACAGCATCGACGACGTGCCTCGTCAGGCCTACACCATGGGCACTCAGACCATCATGTATGCCCGCATGATCCTGGTTGTCGCCAATGGCGAGGCCAAGGCCCAAGCCGTGCATGACATGTGCTTTGGTCCGGTTACCCCCGAGTGCCCTGCCTCGATCCTGCAGCTGCACACCAACTGCGTTGTCGTTGCCGACGAGGCCGCCCTTTCGCTCTGCGAGTAGCGAAAGCCTATCACCTCGACATAGCTTTGCCGAAGGCCTCCGCTTTGCGGGGGCCTTTTTTCTGAGTGCACGCCGTGTGCTTGACGAAAACCTTGCCGCGAACTTGACGGGTGCGTCTGGTGCAGCATGATTCATTCCATAACAGATACTATGCATAAATGCTATGAAAAGGTCGCAGACGGTAGCTGGCGCTAGGTGAGTTGCGCAACACAATTGAACAGCGCTCATTTAAGGTAAACTGCCAAAGGATGGGACAAGCTGGCAAGCGCATTGACCTGCGCAAAGACTGATTGGTTGGGGGATAAGTTTCAATCGGACCACGCTGAACAAAAACTTGCCATTTGCGTACCAGCAAACATCCTAAACCGTAGCATCGCTCTATTCATCTAGCGATACATATGGTCTAGCGTTACGGTGTCCATGTGGTCGAGTTGAGGAGCGGGCATGGTTAACGATTTGGGCAATACGGACGACCTCGAGCTTATGCCGCTGGGCAGTAGCTATATGGTGCGGCGCGATCGCTTGATGAACGAACTTATCGCCAAGGGCCGAAAGGCCGGCATCGTAGTCCTCTACGCGCCTGATGGCTTTGGGAAAACCTCGGTGCTGCTGCAGTATGCCCAAGAGGTTAAAAGCGATCCGACGCGAGGTCCTGTGCGGATCATCGAGGCAGACCGCGCCATTGGGCGCGAGGTGTTTATGCAGCTCGAGGTCGTTACCGAAGAGCTTAAGGACAAGCCGCACTCCCTGATTGCAATCGATAACGTGCCTAACCTCAGCCAGAGCGAGACCGAGGAGCTGATCGACCGAATCCGAACCCTGCGTGCTATGGGGGTTGGGGTCTTTATGAGCTGCCGTCCTTCGAATCGCCAGCTGATTCACGGACTGGGCGATTCGATTAAAGTCAACGCGCAGATGCTCAAGGTGCATGCCTATGAGTATTCGGCGTGGGCATCGGCGTTTTCGATCAGCACGTCGCTCGACTTCTATCAGCTTACGCAGGGCGTGCCCGAGCTCGTCTCGGCTATGCAGTCGGGACTATACGGGCAGGGAGACGTTGCCCAGATGCTCGAAAACGAGATCGTCAATATCTACGGTGCGGCACTTGTTGATCTGGCGTCGCTCGAGAACAACGCCCTGTTTAGTGTGGCATGCTTGATGGTCTTAATGGGTGAGGGCAATATTTCGGAGCTCGAGGCTTGCGGTGTTAGGCTTTCGGCGATTGACCAGTCCTATCTTGTCCGCGATTATCCCATTTTTGGCGTTGATCCGGCAGACCGGCGCTTTACCTGCTTGGGTACCGAGGACAACGCACGCCTGCGATTGCGCAAGCTGGTCGCCGAAATTCGCCCCGAACTCGTTGTGCGGGCGGCGCGTATATTGATTAAAGCGGGGCGCTGCGATACCGCGATGGACCTCGCCGACGCATTTTTGGACCGCAGTGCGGTGTTGGAGCTTGCCGGGCAGTATGGGGTCGATCTGGCCCTGACGGGGCATGGAGGGGATGTCTGCCGCGCGGCGCTGGGAAAGACCGAGGCAGATGACCGGGCCTCGGAGCCGACGCCTGACGAGGCGCTCGGCATCTATCTGGCGGCGGTGAGCGTCTCCAATACAAAGCTTGCGCGGTATATGGCCTCAATTATCGAGCGTGCGGGCGAACAAGCGATTTCCGAGCTCAATCCCGTGTCGTGGAAGGTGGCGCACGCGTTTACGGCCGCCTGTTATGGAGATAGTGGTCTGGGGCTTCCGGCAAGCCATACGGCGTTGGAAAGCGAGGCGTCTTGTGCCGCACTCGACATGCTGTCCGCACATGTCGAGATAAAGCATGGACTGACCGAGCGGGCGAAGGGTGGCGAGATCCTCGCGGGGCTCAAAACGGATAAAGCCTACGATTGTGAGCTCGATATCGCGGGGACGTTTGTGCGCGCGGACCGTATGTTGACGGAGCTATTTGATGGGTCGTATGCGGGGACTGACGAGCGTGATGACGAGATGGCTCTGACGCTCGAGGCACTTGAAGCGCGTGGAATCCGAGCGCTCGCCATCTGGGTGCGCATGGTGTTATCGGCGCGGCGCCTGTTTGCCGGCATGCCGGTGACCGACGAGCAGGCATTCAATGAGCTCGACCGTTTTGCCGTGCGTGTGCGTGACAATCAAGTCCAGTTGTTTGGCTTGATACTAGAAGGCTGGCAGTCGTTGGCTGAGGGGCGTCCGGTCAATGCCAAATTCCGTGCGGTGCAGGTGCTTAGGCTTGCCGAGGAATCGATTGGATACATACGCGACAACGCGCTGCTGCTAGAGCGCGCGGCGTACTTACGCAATACATCGATGGTATCGGTGCGCGAAGAGGCAGAGCTGCTCGATTTGAGTCGGACGCAGGTCGGTGGTGCCGAGGCTTGGATGGTGGCGCTGCATTTGGCCTCCGCGGGCCGCGATAGCGACCTTGCAGCCTGGATGTCCATGAACCGCCCGGGGATTTTGGATCCGTCGTATCGGCTGTTTGCGCGTCTTGCGATGCATTGTCTGGGTGAGCCGGCTGCTAGAATTCGAAAGAAGCTCCCGGTGCGCGAGCTGTCGCGGTATTCGCTGCGTGACGACTTTGAGGGCGAAGGCGAGCGTCTGTTCCAGGCCGGCGATGCCGAGGGTGTCGATGTGATTGGCCATATCGAGATCCGCATGTTTGGGGCGTTTCGCGCCGAGCGCGACGGGTTTCCCATCACGGATAAGATGTGGCGCCGCAAGAAAGCGGCGACGCTTGCCGAGCGACTTGCGCTGGGCATGGATACACTGGTCGACCGCGAGACGCTGGCTATGGAGCTGTGGCCCCATGCCGAGTTCAATAGCGCTCGTAACAATCTGTACTCGACGATATCGCGCCTGCGTTCGGCCTTGGGGCCGACACCGGACGGCAAGTCGTGTGTGCTGATCCAAAACGAGTGCATTGGGCTTAACGGCGATTACGTCAAGACTGACGTGCGGTTGTTTGATCAGATAAGCCGCGAAGTTTTGGGAAATCGCACGGGTGCGCGCGGGCCCCATCTGGTCGAGCTGTGCCTTAAGATCGAGCAGCTCTACGCCGGCCCGTTGTATGTTCCCAATGGCTGTAATCCCACTTACTTTTTGCGTATGCGGCGCATTATGGAATCGAAGTATATCGACTGCATGATTCGGGGCGCGAATGCCGCCCTAGAAGAAAACGACCTACAGTCGGCGGTATGGCTGGTGGAGTCGGGGCTGCGGCAAGAGACAACGCGCGAGGACATGGTGCGTTGCGCTATGCGCGTCTACGGTGCGGCGGGGCGACGACGCGATATCGTCGAGCTGTACAGTGGACATATGCATCACCTGAGGGAGCAGGTCAATGGCGTGCCCGAGCCCGAGACGCGGCGTCTGTACGAGCGCTTGGTAGAGGGCAGGCTTAACCGCGTGCTCGTCGAGCGATAAAAAATGAGCGCCCGAATTGCTCGGACGCTCGCAAGCTTGATGTATGTTGGCTCGCCGGATCGTCGGCTCTTAGACGAGCTTAATCTTCTCGATGTCCTTGCGCGAGGACTCGCGATACAGCGAGAACTTGCGGCCGATGACCTGGACGACCTCGGCGTGGCAGCGATCGGCGAGATCTTCGGCGGCCTCGCGGGCAGAAAGGCTGGAACCATCGAGTACGGAGCACTTAACGAGCTCGTGCTTCTCCAGGTAGGCGACCGTCTGCTCGACGGTGCCCTCGTTGATGTCGGACTTGCCGATGATGATGGCGGGGTTGAGGTGATGGGCCATGCTGCGAAGCTGCTTGACCTGGGCTCCTGTCAGTGCCATGGGTTCTCGCTTTCTATGTTATGGGGCGCCCCGCGATGGGGCCTTAATCTACGTGAGCTGTCCCACGATAGCGCAGGAACGGCGCGGTGTGGGGCGTGTTTGCCCAGTTCAAAAAGAATGCGGATGCCGAGCGGGAGAACGGCGCGGGTTACAGGCGGACGTGTACGACGGCCGAAAGCGGTCTATGGACGGCTCGAAGAGACCGGCTCCCATGCAATAAACGCCCAACGGACCTTGCGGATATGGTCGAGCATATAGCGTCCCTGCGGCACTCCTTTGGACCCCGGCTCGCCAGCACGGGGATTCTCAATCATATGCTGAGCGACGTAGTCGCGCAGACGGTCGATCTTATCCTCGTTACCGTGCTCGAGCATGCGGGAGAAGTCCGCCACGCCCGCCTCAAGGCTATCGAAAGTATCGCGACGGGGCGATTCGAAGTATGTAACCTGCGGCAGCGCCCCCATCTGAATGAGGATATTAAAGGCATACACAAAGCCATTACTGCAGGTAACCGAGGCACCGATGGCGTTCATCAGGTGCAGGTCATAGCGCGGGCTGGAGTTGGCGACCATCGTGACAGCACAACGCCGACGAGCCGTTCGATCAAGCTTGGCAAGCGCGTCTTTTAGATTGGTCGTCGTAACCGACCGACTGGCAAAGGCAACATCCACCGCTTTCGCGACCGGTCCAACCAAATCCCAATCATCATCCCAAGCAAGCTCAAGCGGCGTAATGCGATTCTCGAGCCCATAGTACTCAATGCCAGCATCAAGCGTGCCCAGCATGGCGGGGGAGAAATCAGCCGCAAACACAGGATGCCCAGCCTGAGCAAGCGGAATAGCAATCGACCCAGCTCCACACCCCATATCGAGCACGGATTCACCAGGCTTTAACGCCAACAGCTTGATAAAGTCCCGGGCATACGGGGCAGTCTCCAACGGCCGAAAATGCCGAGCCCGCTTATCCCATTCAAAAGAATCATCAGCCCGCCGCCGATCAGCTTGCAGACGCATCCATTCGCCATTCCAATCCGCAGCAAGCAGCTCAGAACGAATCTCCCCATCAACCACGGGCCAACCTCCTCACACAACAAAAAAAGCGGCCCCTCCCAAAAGAAGAGCCGCAACAAGCATATATCAGAAAAAGAACCGTTCCAACGCCAAAACGCCGCACCAGCCAAGTGGTGCAGGAGCGAAGCAACTGCAACCGGGATAGAACCCAACTGAGGTCCCGTTGTGCGGGAGCCCCGGGGAGGACAAATATATAAGGTCGATCGCGAGTTCCGCACGAGCCGGAGAGCACTTAATGTGCTCTCCGTGCGAGTCAGGACTGTCCGAGCAGGCGACCTTATATATTTGCCCTCCCCGGGGCTCCTCGCCAGCACCCCTCAGCTAGTTCTTGAGCGAGTTCAGCGGTGCCGGGAAGCGTCCACCGCGATGGGCAAGCACGGTGCCGGCGTTGGGGTTCACCGGCATGATGGGTGCACGGCCGAACAGGCCGCCGTACTCGACGCAGTCACCCACGCCCTTGCCGATGGCGGGAATCACGCGGACGGCCGTGGTCTTGTTGTTGATGACGCCGATGGCCATCTCGTCGGCGATGATGCCGGCGATGGTCTCGACCGGGGTGTCGCCGGGGATGGCGATCATGTCCAGGCCGACGGAGCACACGCAGGTCATGGCCTCGAGCTTCTCGAGCGAAAGCGCACCGGCTTCGACGGCGGCGATCATGCCGGCGTCCTCGGACACGGGGATGAAAGCGCCGGAGAGACCGCCCACGCTGGAGCTGGCCATGACGCCGCCCTTCTTGACGGCATCGTTGAGCATGGCGAGCGCGCAGGTCGTGCCGGGGCCACCGCAGGTGCCCACGCCGATAATCTCGAGGATGCGCGCAACGGAGTCGCCGATGGCAGGCGTAGGTGCCAGCGACAGGTCGACAATGCCCTTCTCGACACCCAGACGATGGGCGGCCTCGCGGCTCATGAGCTCGCCGGCACGGGTGATTTTAAAGGCAGTCTGCTTAATCTTCTCGGCGACTTCCATCATCGATGCGGAATCGGGCAGCTTCTCCAGGGCTGCGGCCATAACGCCGGGGCCCGAGACGCCCACGTTGATGACGGCGTCGGCCTCGCCACCGCCGTGGACGGCACCCGCCATAAACGGGGAGTCCTCGACCATGTTAGCAAAGCAGACAAACTTGGAAGCGCCGACGGAATCCTGGTCGGCCGTGAGTTTAGCGGCATCGATGATGGTCTGCGCAGCCATGAGTACGGCGTCCATGTTGATGCCGGCACGCAGACTGGCGACGTTGACGCTGGAGCAGACGCGGCTGGTTGTGGCGAGCGCCTGCGGGATGGACTGGATGACACGGCGGTCGGCGTCGCCGATGCCCTTCTGGACGAGCGCGGAGAAGCCGCCCAGGTAATCGATGCCGAGCGTCTCGGCCGCGCGGTCGAGGGCGTGCGCGATGGGGGTGAGGTCCTCATCCTTGCAGCATGCGGCGATCTGCGCCACCGGGGTGACGGAAACGCGCTTGTTGACAATGGGGATACCGTACTCGCGCTCGAGGTTCTCGGCGGTCTCGACCAGGTGCTCAGCCGTGTGCGTCACGTGGTCGTAGATCTTCGTGCACATGCGGCTGAGGTTCTCGTCACCGCAACCCATGAGCGAAACACCCATAGTGATGGTCCTGATGTCGAGGTTCTGTTCCTCAACCATGCCGCGGGTTTCCGCGATTTCTGCGGGCGTGATCGCCATCCTTGCGCTCCTATCTGCCAAAACGAGCATAGTCCCCTCTATTCTAACGTGCCGCACACGTCTCGTGACGCGTGCGGCACGTTTTGGTGCGGGGTTGTTTCCGTTGTGTTACCGGCCAAAGACCTCTTCGGCGATACGAGCGCTTTCGGCGGCGTCCTTGGCGTAGTAGTCCGCACCGATCTGCTTGGCGTATTCGGGGGTGAGCACGGCGCCGCCCACGATGATCTTGACGCCCGGAACCTCGGCATGAAGCAGCTTGATGGTCTCTTCCATGGCGACGACCGTGGTAGTCATAAGCGCCGAGAGGCCGACGAGCTTGATGTCGCGCTCCCGCACGGTCTTGAGCACCTCTTGCGGGTCGACGTCGCGGCCTAGGTCAAAGACGGTATAGCCGTAGTTATCGAGCAGCATCTTGACGATGTTCTTACCGATGTCGTGGATGTCGCCCTTGACGGTGGCCACGCAGATTTTGCCCTTGTCGGCAATCTCGCCGGCGGGCATCAGGCGCTTGATGGTGTCAAAACCCACGCGCGCGGCCTCGGCCGAGGCCATAAGCTGCGGCAAGAAGAACTTGCCCT
>USFK01000041.1 GCA_900553935.1 uncultured Collinsella sp. | reverse complement strand
TGAGGGCTTCTTGCATGTCCGAGGACGTTTTGGGAGGTAGCCCAAACAGCCCCGGCGATCCTGCGGGAGTTAAATCCCTTTAGAACTTGTTGTGGAAGGTACGCGAAATGACCTCGTCCTGCTGCTCCTTGGTGAGCGTGTGGAAGTTCACGGCATAGCCGGAAACGCGGATGGTCAGTTGCGGGTACTTCTCGGGGTGAGCCTGAGCGTCGAGCAGCGTCTCACGGTTGAAGACGTTGATGTTCAGGTGGTGGCCACCCTTCTCGGCGTAAGCGTCGAGCATGTGGACCAGGTTATCGGCCTGAGTCTCGGAAACTTCAGAAACCTTCATAATGTGTCTCCTTCGATCGATAGGCGCCGGCCGAAACCAGCGCACTAATCAGTAATCGTTATTGTTAGTATAGCACTAACAATAGTTACTCGCCCAGCTGATCAAGGTCGATATCACCAAAGAACACCTGGTCCTCCTTGCCGAGCGCACCCGGGATGATGGAGAAGGTGTTGGAGATGCCGTCCTGAGCATCGCGGAACGGGAGCTTGGAAACCGAAGACAGCGAAGCGATGGCGCCGTGGCTATCGCGCTTGTGCATGGGGTTAGCACCCGGGGCGAAGGGCTGGCCAGCCTTGCGGCCATCAGGCGTAGAACCGGTCTTCTTGCCGTACACGACGTTGGAGGTGATGGTCAGAACCGAGGTCGTGGGCACGGAGTTGCGGTAGGTGTCGTTCATGCGGATGTACTCCATGAACTGGTGCACAACGTCGTGAGCGATCTGGTCGACGCGGTCGTCGTCGTTACCGTACTTGGGGAACTCGCCCTCGGTCTCGAAGTCGACGATGATGCCGTTCTCGTCACGGACGGGGTGGACCTTGGCGTACTTGATGGCGGACAGGGAGTCGGCCACGACGGAAAGGCCAGCGATGCCCGTAGCGAACCAGCGGTGCACGTGCTTGTCGTGCAGAGCCATCTGGATGCGCTCGTAGCAATACTTGTCGTGCATGTAGTGAATGATGTTCAGCGAGTTGACGTACACGCCAGCGAGCCACTTCATCATGTCGTTGTACTTGGCCACAACGTCGTCGTAATCGAGCGTATCGCCCTCGACGGCGCGATACTTGGGGCCGACCTGCTTCTTGGAGACCTCGTCAACACCGCCGTTGAGTGCGTACAGCAGGCACTTGGCCAGGTTGGCGCGGGCGCCGAAGAACTGCATCTCCTTGCCGATGCGCATGGAGGACACGCAGCAGGCGATGCCGTAGTCGTCGCCATGGTAAACGCGCATAAGGTCGTCGTTCTCGTACTGGATCGAGGAGCTGGCGACAGAAGTCTTGGCGCAGAACTTCTTGAAGTTCTCGGGCAGACGGGTCGACCACAGAACGGTCATGTTGGGCTCGGGGCTGGTGCCCATGTTCTCGAGCGTGTGCAGGTAACGGTAGCTCATCTTGGTAACGAGCGTACGGCCGTCAACACCCATGCCGCCGATGGACTCGGTGACCCACTGCGGATCGCCGGTGAACAGGGCCTGGTACTCGGGGGTACGGGCAAACTTGACCATGCGGAGCTTCATGATGAAGTGATCCACGAAC
Organism: uncultured Collinsella sp.; assembly: GCA_900553935.1. GTDB lineage: Bacteria > Actinomycetota > Coriobacteriia > Coriobacteriales > Coriobacteriaceae > Collinsella. The sequence continues at coordinate 7,773 of USFK01000041.1, read as the reverse complement.
TCCTGGATCTGCTCCTCGGTGAAGGTACCGTTGGCAAGGTCGCGCTCAGCGTAGATGTCGATGAACGTGGAGGTGCGGCCGATGGACATAGCGGCGCCGTTCTGCTCCTTGACGGAAGCGAGGTAGGCGAAGTACATCCACTGGATGGCCTCCTGCGTGTTGGTAGCAGGGTTGGAAATGTCGAAACCATAGGTCTCGGCCATCATCTTGAGCTCGCCGAGGGCGCGGATCTGCTCCTGCAGCTCCTCACGATCGCGGATGTTGTCGGCGGTCATGACCGTCGGGGTGGAAGCCTTCTGGGCCTCCTTGTCCTTGATCAGGTAGTCGACACCGTACAGGGCGACACGACGGTAGTCGCCGATGATGCGGCCGCGGCCATAGCCATCGGGCAGACCGGTGATGATGTGGGCCGAGCGGCAGGCGCGCATCTCGGGGGTGTAGACATCGAAGACGCCGGCGTTGTGAGTCTTGCGCTCGAAGGTGTAGCGCTCGACAACGTTCTCGTCGATCTTGTAGCCGTGCTGGCTAGCAGCCTGGCAAGCGATGCGGATACCGCCGTTGACGTGCAGCGCGCGCTTGAGCGGCTTGTCGGTCTGGAGGCCGACGATGGTCTCCTTGTCGCGATGGGCGTTATCGATGTAGCCAGCGGGGTGGCTCACGATACCCGTGACGGTCTTGGTGTCCATATCGAGGACGCCGCCCTGCTCGCGCTCCTTGAGCAGCAGGTCGAGAACCTCGCCCCACAGCTCCTTGGTACGCTCGGTCGGGCCGGCGAGGAACGACTCGTCGCCCTCGTAGGGGGTGTAGTTCTTCTGGATGAAGTCTCGGACGTCAACCTCTCCCGTCCAGATGCCTTCCTTGAAGCCTTCCCATGCCTCCTGCATTGTGTAACCACGCTCCTAGTTACGTGTAATGCGGCGCTCTCTCACACCGCTGCTTATTGAATTCTTGAATGTTCGGCTTGCACTACCGGCTTCTTCCGTTCTTCACCACACGTTGGTGCAGGGAAAACGTTTGTCCACCTTGGAACTACAACCCAAAACCCAAGATTTCACCCGTTTGAGAAGGATAACATAGCGACCCTCTCCATCTGGGCTGTTATATGTTTCTTTTTTTATATCATAAAGGCGTTTTTTACAAACCCGCAGGAAATGCGAGCGCGAACAACTACCGTTCACCGATTTGTTTGGTATTTTTCCTTGCCTTTGTACGACGTTCACTCTAGCTGTTATGCCAGCTTTAGCAGGGTAAAGTGTTCCAGAGACCCCGCAGAAACTGCAGGGCGGCCACGGGATTTCCCCCGGGACCGCCCTGTGGCATGGTTAGTTATTTAGCTTTGATTGCCGCTTGGCATTAGGCGGCTGCGGCGGCCTTGTCGGTCGTTGCCTTGCTGTGGCCCTGACCCTCAAAATGCTTGTAGCACCAGCTGGTGACCAGCGGGGTCAAAATGGCCGTCACGATAGCACATGCTGCAACCTGCGCCGTAGCCGTCGCGAGCACCGCGCCGCCGTACATGGTCTCGTTGACGCTTGCCATGGCAGCAGGCGTGGCCACATTGGCTCCGGCGCAGCTCGAAATGGCTGCACCTGCGACACCCGTACCGCCCGTGAGCTTATCAACCGCGATGACGGGAATTGCAAAGACCACCGAGCAGATCACGCCGAGCAGAATACCGGGAAGACCGCCATTAATGAGCTGGCCAAAGGTCATGGTCGAGCCCATGGCAAAGAAGACGAGCACGATGATGGCGGAAAGTGCCGGTGCCATCATCTTCTTAAAGCTGGGGAAGAGGTTACCCAGAATAATGCCGACGACGATCGGCAGGATGGCGCCCACGAGCGACCAGCCGATCGGAGCCTGACCGGCAGCGCCGAGCACGATCATCGTGACCGGAGGGCCGACAACCAGCGTGGTGATGGCGACGGCGCCACGCTCGGCCTCATTGCCCATGGTGCCCATCAGACCAGCGTACATAGCGTTGTTGGCGCCGGTGCAAGCGGCCAGCATCACCATGGCAGAGATGCCAAACAGGTTGTCGTTGAATACATAAAGGATGAGCAGCGACACGGCAACGACCACGATCTGCTTGACGGCGATGATGATGGCGCCGCGGGCAGCGGCGGCAGGAGCACTCTTAAACGAAATCGTCGTACCGACGATGAGCAAAAAAGCGCCCACGAGCGGGCCTGCGCCCTGCTGGGTCATGCCGAGCGTAAAACTGCCGAGCGTTTTGAACAGGTCGGGGAATAGCGTGTTGAGCAGGCAGCCCAGCAAAAGCGGCACCAAAATATTGGCACCCGGGATGGAGGACATCTTAAAGAACGGCTCCTTTGCCGCCGGCGCCTCCACCGCAGTCGATTCACTCATATATATCTCCTTTGGATGCATGCGAATCGTAGCCGCACGCGCCTATATCAGAAAGAAGGCGACGGTCCCGAGTCGCAGGAGCCGTCGCCGAATAATCGTCGCGGGGTATTACCCGTCCAGAACGATGCCACCATCGCAGTCACCGATCTCGCCGTTCACGAAGCTAGCGAGGTCGGAAGCGAAGAAGAGCACCATCTGCGCAGGCTCGCTGGCCTGGGCGGCGCGGCCCAGAGGAATACCGTTGATGATGCGCTGAGAGTTCTCGTCAGAGAGAATCGAGGTCATATCGGTAAGGGTGAGCGACGGGCACACGGCGTTGCAGCGGACGCCAAACTTGCCGCCTTCCTTGGCGACTGCCTTGGTTAGACCGTTAACACCGGCTTTGGAGCTGGCGTAGGCAGCGGTGCCGAGCAGGCCGCCGCCGATCTTGCCAGCAACAGAGCTCACGTTGACGATAGTGCCGGCATGGGCCGCCTTAAAGTGCGGGTACACGGCGTTCATCATGGTAAAGGTGCCGTTGAGGTTGATGTCGATGGTACGACGCCACTCGGTGTCATCGATCTCGTCGAACTTCTTGGTGCTGATGACGCCAGCGCAGTTGATCAAGATGTTGGTTTGCGGCAGGTCCGTAAAAATCTGCTCGACGGTCTCGCGCGCCTTGGGCGCATCGGCAACATCGAGCTGATAGAACTTGTTGCCCTCGCCAAGCTCGGCCACAGCGGCCTCGCCCTTAGCAGCGTTCCTTGCGATGAGCGCGACGTGTCCGCCGCCCGCAACGATACCCTTGGCGATCTCGAGGCCAATGCCCTGAGTGCCACCGGTAACGATCGCGGTTTTACCCGTGAAGTCAAATGCCATGACTCCATCCCCCTTTATGTAAGGTGTCTCCTTGCGGGAAGTTGGAGCATCGCACGTGGCGATTATATGAGTCCCAGTCGTCATGGTGGTGATAACCCCTCGCCTAACCGCGTGCATAATAGTTCTTTGAAACGCTTCAGCAATTGAATGATTTTAAATTTTTATGCACTCTTAATATTGCCTAGCGGTCAAGTAGATTTTTGGGACATGTCCCAAAATCTACCGCATAGGGTACGCGTGCAAGGGTATCATCTTTCACCAAAAATAGTTTCTAGTGTTAGGGGTTTTCGGTGGAAGATACCGATTTCCATGAGCTTGGGCGCCAGCTCTTAACTGAGTTTGGCAGCATGCATCAGCGCATTTCGCGCTTTGCGGACAAAGCTCTCGGCGGCGAGATGGCTGTCATGCGCGCTCTCATGCTCGCTGGCGGTTCGCTCACGCCGAGCGAACTCGCTGATCGCGCCTGGGTCTCGAGCGCCCGCATCGCCAACATCCTGCGCGCCCTCGAAACCAAGGGCTGGGTCGAGCGCGAGCACTCAAAGACCGACCGTCGTCGCGTACACGTCACGGTGACCGACAAAGGCCGACAAGATCTCGAAATCAAACGTCGGGAATTCGAGAAACGCACCGCGGCCTTCCTCGAGCAGCTCGGCGAAACAGATACCCAAGAGATGGTGCGCCTCCTAAGGCGTGCCAACGAAATTATCGATCGCAATCAAGAAAGGAGAGATGCCGAGTGAGGATTCTCAAGCTCTTTAAAAAGCATATCCTGGCGCTACTCACGGCTATCGTACTTATCGTAATCAGCTGCAATGCCGACCTAGCGCTACCTACGTATATGAGTGACATCGTCGATGTGGGCGTGCAGCAAGGCGGCATCGCCTCGCCCGTACCCGACACCATTCGCGCCGAATCGCTCGACGACCTTGAGCTCTTTATGAGCGCCAAGGACGCCAAGACGGTAGAAGCTGCGTTTGGCAAGGCAGACAAAAACGGCATTCGCACGTACAAGGGAACCGAGGATGAGCGCGCCGACGGCAGCAAGCTCGCCGATATCATGAGCCTGCCCGAAACCGTCGTCCTTTCGCTCAACCAGGGCATCGACGCCAGTTCCATGGGCGACATGATGGGCACGTCCAACGAACAAGACAACAGCGCCGCCCAGGCCATGCCCACCCCCGAGCAGATGGCGGCGATGACGCCCGAGCAGCTCGCCGAGATGCAGCAGAAGGCCGCAGCGACACAGAACATGCAAAAGCAGATTGATGCCGACGGCGGCAAGGTCACCATGAAGAGCCTGCGCCTGGGCGTTGAAGGTGGCTTGATCGATCAGGGCAAGCTCGTCGAAGGTGCCAACGAGATGGCTGACAAAATGGGCTCCATGTCGGGTTCCATCGTGACCCAACGCGCGGTGACCTACGTGCAGGACGAGTACAAGGCGCAGGGTATCGACCCCGCTGACGTGCAGAACTCCTACCTGGGCCGTATGGCGACCACAATGTTTGGCCTGTGCCTGGTGTCGCTCGTTGCCACCATCCTGACCGGCGCCGTGGCTTCGCGCACCGCCTGCTCCATCGCCCGCGACCTGCGCCGCGAGACCTTCAACAAGGTTATGCACTTTTCGCCAGCAGAGGTGGGCAAGTTTAGCCAGGCCTCGCTCATCACCCGCTGCACCAACGACATTCAGCAAATTCAGATGGCAGCAACCCTGTTTATCCGCATGTGCCTCATGGCGCCTGTCATGGGTATCGTCGCGGTCATGCGCGTCCTGGCCAACCACACCGGCCTGGAGTGGACCATCGCCGTGGCCATTATCGCGGTCTCGGCCGTCGTCGGCGTGCTTATGGGCCTCACCATGCCCAAGTTCAAAAAGATGCAGAGCTTTGTGGACCGTGTGAACCTTACCGCCCGCGAGCTGCTCGACGGCCTTATGCCTATCCGTTCGTTCAACCGCGAGGAGCATGAGCTCGAGCGTTTTGACAAGGCGTCGCTCGACCTGATGACCACGCAGCTCTACACCAACCGCGCCATGAGCTTTATGATGCCGCTCATGATGCTCGTCATGAACTGCATCACCGTGCTTATCGTCTGGTTTGGCGCCCAGGGCGTGTCCGACGGCGTGATGCAGGTCGGCAACATGATGGCGTTTATCTCCTATACCATGCAGATCGTCATGGCGTTTATGATCCTCACCATGGTTTCGGTCATCCTGCCCCGCGCCGAGGTCGCAGCCGAGCGCGTGGAAGAGGTCATCACCTGCCCCACGAGCATCAACGACCCTGCCTCGCCCAAACTGCCCGCAGCCAGCGCGCCGCGCGGTGAGCTCACCTTCCGCGACGTGAGCTTCCAGTACCCCGATGCCCGCGCCGATGTCATCAGCGGTGTGAACTTCACCACGCACGCCGGCCAGATGCTCGGCATCATTGGCTCCACGGGCTCGGGCAAGTCCACGCTCGTGCAGCTGATTCCGCGCCTGTACGACGTCACGGGCGGCAGCATTTCGCTCGACGGCATCGACGTGCGCGACATGACCCTTTCCGATCTTCGCCGCCGCATCGGTTACATCCCGCAGCAGGGGCGCCTGTTCTCGGGCACCATCGAGAGCAACCTCAAGTTTGCCAGCGACATGGTAAGTGACGAGGATATGCGCCAGGCAGCACGCGTCGCCCAGGCGGAAGACTTTATCGCCGAGCGCGAGGGCGGCTACGACTCCCCCATCAGCCAGGGCGGCTCCAATGTCTCGGGCGGTCAGCGCCAGCGTCTGGCCATCGCACGCGCGTTGGCCAAAAAGCCCGAGGTCGTGGTGTTCGATGACTCGTTTAGCGCCCTCGACTACAAAACAGACGCGCGCCTGCGCGAGGAGCTTGCCAAAAACGTTACCGACGCCGCGCTCGTGGTCGTGGCCCAGCGCATCGCGACCATCATGCACGCCGACCAGATCATCGTGCTCGATGACGGCCACGTGGTGGGCACCGGTACGCACGAGGAGCTGCTGCACAACTGCCCGGCGTACCTAGAGATTGCACAGTCGCAGCTTTCTGCAGAAGAACTGGGGCTTACCCAAGAAGAGATTGCAGCCGTTATGGAAGGAGGCGAGCGTTAATGGCAGACGAGACCAAGACTCAGATTCCCAAACCCACCCGCCAGCGCGGTCCCATGGGTCGTATGGGCGGCATGGGCCGCGGTGAAAAGGCCAAGGACTTTAAGGGCACCATGAGGCAGCTACTCGGCTATATCGGTCAGCACAAGATTGCCGTGTTTGCCGCCGTCGCCTTTGCCGTGTGCTCGGTCATCTTTAACATTGTGGGACCCAAGGTGCTCGGCCAGGTTACGACCAAGCTGTTCGAGGGCCTGGTTGCCAAGGTCAACGGCACCGGCGATGTTGACTTTAACTGGATCGCCAAGACGCTCGGCTTTTTGCTCTGCCTGTATCTGGCGAGCTCTGCCTGCAGTCTGATCCAGGGCTGGCTCATGACCGGCGTCACGCAAAAGATCTGCTACCGCATGCGCAAGGAGATCGCCGCCAAGATCGCCGTCGTGCCGATGAGCTACTTTAACGGCCACAGCAAGGGCGACGTGCTCAGCCGCATCACCAACGATGTCGATACGCTCGGCCAGAGCCTCAACCAGTCCGTGACGCAGCTCATCACGTCCATCACGCAGATTATCGGCGTGCTCGTCATGATGCTGTCGATCAGCCTGCCACTCACCGGTGTCACCGTGCTCACGTTGCCGGCCGCCGCGATTATCCTGGCTGTGATGATTCACTTCTCGCAGCCGTACTTCCGCGAGCAACAGCGGGTCCTGGGCACCGTCAACGGCATTATCGAGGAGGACTTTGCCGGCCAGAACGTCATTCAGGTGTTCGACCGCGCCGAGGCCTCGATCGAGGAGTTCGATAAGGAGAACGACCGCCTCTTTATGAGCGGCTGGCGCTCGCAGTTCCTGTCGGGCCTGATGATGCCGCTTATGAGCCTGGTGGGCAACATGGGCTACGTGGGCGTTGTCGTGGTGGGCGCACAGCTCGCGCTGACCGGCAATGCCACGCCCGGCGACATCCAGAGCTTTATCCAGTACGTGCGCAACTTTACGCAGCCGGTGCAGCAGCTGGGCAACGTGAGCAACACGATGCAGTCGATGGCCGCTGCCACCGAGCGCGTCTTTGAGTTCCTCGCCGCGCCCGAGGAGGAGCAGAAGGCCGACGCCCAGATTCCCGAGAAGCGCCCCGGCCACGTTGAGTTCGACCACGTCAAGTTTGGCTACACGCCCGACAAGACCATCATCCACGACTTTAGCTGCGAGGCGCAGCCCGGTCAGACCATCGCCATCGTCGGCCCCACCGGCGCCGGCAAGACCACGCTCATTAAGCTGCTGCAGCGTTTCTACGACGTGGACGGCGGTTCGCTGCGCGTCGAGGGCGTCGACGTGCGCGACTGGGACCGCGCGGCACTGCGCGGCGAGTTTGCCATGGTGCTGCAGGACACCTGGCTGTTTAACGGCACCATCCGCGAGAACATCCGTTACGGACGCCCCGATGCGAGCGATGCC
>USFK01000040.1 GCA_900553935.1 uncultured Collinsella sp. | reverse complement strand
AGCCGGGGCCTCGGGCTTGTCAAGACGATCGAGCGAGATCTTGCCGCGATCGTCGACCTCGATGACGACGACCTTGACCTCGTCGCCCACGTTGAGGACATCCTCGACCTTCTCCACGCGGCCCTTGGCGACGCGGGAGATGTGCAGCAGGCCGTCCTTACCGGGCAGCAGATTCACGAAGGCACCGAAGGGCTGAATGGAGACCACGCGACCGGTGTACTCCTCGCCCGGCTCGGGAACCTTGATGATGAGCTTGATGCGCTCGACGGCCTGGTCGACGGACTCGCCGGTGCCGCCGACAAAGACGGTGCCGTCCTCCTGGATGTCGACCGAAGCGCCGGTCTCGTCCTGGATGCCGCGGATGACCTTACCGCCGGAACCGATGACGTCGCGGATCTTATCGGTCGGAACCTGGATGGAGACGATGCGCGGAGCGGTGCTGCGCGTGGTGTGGCGCGGCTCAGGGATCACATCGAGCATCTTCTGCAGGATGTACGCACGACCCTCCTTGGCCTGCTGCAGGGCGCGGGCCAGAATGTCGAAGGTGAGGCCGGTGGCCTTGTTGTCCATCTGCAGGGCGGTAATGCCCTCGGTGGTGCCGGTGACCTTAAAGTCCATGTCGCCCAGGAAGTCCTCGAGACCCTGGATGTCGGACAGGACCACGGTCTTGCCCTCCTCCTGGATCAGGCCCATGGCGATACCGGAGACCGGGCGCTTAATGGGCACGCCGCCGTCCATAAGGGCGAGCGTGGAGCCGCAGGTCGAAGCCATCGAAGAGGAGCCGTTGGACTCCATGACCTCGGAGACGACGCGGATGGCGTAGGGGAACTCGTTCTCGTCGGGGAGCACCGGAAGCAGAGCGCGCTCGGCCAGGTTGCCGTGGCCGATCTCGCGGCGCTTGGGGCTGCCCATGCGGCCGGTCTCGCCGGTGCAGAACGGCGGAAAGTTGTAGTGGTGCATGTAGCGCTTGCCCTCGGTGGGCTCGATGGTATCCAGACGCTGGCCCTCGTTGAGCATACCGAGCGACAGGACGGAAAGCACCTGAGTCTGGCCACGCTGGAACAGACCGGAGCCGTGAACGAGCGGCAGGTAGTTATCCTTCACCATGATGGGGCGAATCTCATCGGCGGCACGGCCGTCGACGCGCTCACCGGTCTCGACGACCATGGTGCGCATAGCCTTCTTCTCGAGCTTCTTGAGCGCCACGGGAATCTCGCGCTCCCAAGCGGCCTGCTCCTCCTCGGTGAACTCGGCACGGATGGACTCCTTCAGAGCCTCGACCTTACCGATACGGGAGAGCTTGTCGGCGTCGCGAAGGGCGGCTGCCATCTCGTCGTAGTGGGCGAAGATGCGCTCCTGGACCTCCTCGACGGGCTGGTCGAGCGGGTACTCCTTCTTGACGATGGCGCCGTTGACCTGCTCCCACTCGGCGACAAACTCGTCCTGAGCCTGGCAGAAGGCAGCAAGGGCCTCCTGGCCAAACTTCATGGCGGCGAGCATGTCGTCCTCGGAGATCTCCTCGGCGCCGGCCTCGACCATCGAGATGAAGTCGGCGGAGCCACCCAGCTCCAGATCCAGATCGGAGTTCTCGCGCTCCTCATAGGTGGGGTTGACGATAAACTCGCCGGTCTCCACGTTACGGCCGATGCGCACGCAGGCAAGCGGGCCCTCGAAGGGCACGCCGCCGAGCGTCATGGCCAGGGAAGCACCCATGACGTTGATGACGTCAAAGGGGTTGACCTGGTCGGCGACGAGCGAGGTGGCGACGATGTGCACCTCGTTGCGGAAGCCGTCCGGGAAGCTCGGACGAATCGGGCGGTCGATCATACGGGCCGTGAGCGTGGCCTTCTCGCTGGGACGGCCCTCACGCTTGAGGTAGCCACCCGGGATGCGGCCGGCGGCGTACATCTTCTCGTTGAAGTCGACGGTCAGCGGGAAGAAGTCGTAGTTCTTACGCTCCTTGGAGACGACCACGGTGTCGAGCATCGTGGTGTCGCCCTGCTTGACCAGGCAGGCGCCTGTGGCCTGCTTGGCAAGCTCGCCCGACTCAAAGGTGTAGGTCTTGCCGTACAGCTCAAAGGTCTTGGATACGAGTGTCATTGTTCTCCTTTACCCCGCAGGCCCCTTGCCTGCAGGCTCCTCATGTGACGCGGGCCCCCTGCCCCCGCCACGCTTCAGAGCGTGATTGTTCACGCCCTTACACAAAAAGAGCGCCCCGCTGCGCAGGACGCTCTTAGCATGTACAAATCCTACTGGATGTTGTCGCGGATGCCCAGAGCCTTGATGAGCTCACGGTACTCGACGATGTCGTTCTTCTTGATGTAGGAGAGAAGACGACGACGACGGCCGACGAGCATGAGCAGGCCACGACGGGTGTGGAAGTCCTTCTGGTGGGACTTCATGTGCTCGGTCAGCTCCTTGATGCGCTCGGTCAGGATGGCGACCTGAACCTTGGGGTTGCCGGTATCGACCGGGGTGTTACCGAACTGGGCAGTCAGCTCCGCCTTGCGCTCTTTGGAAACAGTCATTGTTTCACCTTTCGTTTTGCGTCGCCCACGGGCGACTCGATTCGCCTCGGACTGGGAAGCCGCCGGTGGAGCGAGCATCCAAGGTCGAGGTACCAACAGATCGGTATGTTACCACAAGCAGCCCGCGCCTGCGCATCATCACCGACCCAACATGAATTCCATCGCACGGAGGCGCTGATCGGTGTGCGTCGCAGCCCACACGTGCGAAAGCCCCAGCAAAAAGGCAGCGGTATGGGGGTCGACCCTCTCGGCCATAAGCGCATCGAAGGTCATGGACATGAGGGCGCGCAGCCATGCGACCTCACCGGTCGACACCAGCTCGGCACCGGGCACGCTCGACGCGCACGACCCGCACATGAGGCCGCCCGCCTGGGGCGAAAAATACGACAGCATCGGGTCTCCGCACAGCACGCAGGCCGAAAAATCGGGTCGGTAGCCAACGTGCGACAGCAATTTAAAGACAAAGGCCGCCACGAGCAGGTCCATATGTGCCGCGTCGAGCCCGCTGCCGACAAGTGTGAGCGCCCGCTGCGTGATGGCAAAGGTAAACGGATCCTCGGCGTCCTCGAACGAGCACACGCGCGCGACCTCGGCGATCGCGCTTGCGGCGCATGTCATCTCGTAATCGGGAGCAGCGCCGAGCGGCGCCTCCATAAGCTCGGCCTGGGAAACCACGTCGAGCGACCGTCCATGCGCAAGCAGCAGATCAACGGTACAGAACATCTCGCAGCGCGCAGCCAGGCGTCCGCCGGGTTTGCGGGCGCCCTTTGCCACGGCACGAACCTGCCGACCCCGCTCGTCAAGCATCGTCAGGATCAGGTCCGTCTCTTTGAGCTTCGTCTTATCGAGGACGAGCACCATCGTGCGATATGTCCGGGAGCCTGCCATGCGCGCCGCGTGCCCCTAATCCTCGGCGTTATAGCCAAAGCGGCGAATCTGGGCCTCGTCGTCACGCCAGCCGGCCTTGACCTTCACGTCCAGCTCCAAAAAGACCTGGGTGCCAAAGATGCGCTCAAGGTCGCGGCGGGCGTCGATGCCGATATGTTTGATCATCTCGCCGCCCTTGCCGATGATGATGCCCTTTTGGCCCTCGCGCTCGACGTAAATGGTGGCGTGCACGCGCAGCACCTTCTTGGTCTGCTCGAGCGAATCGCAAATCACGCCCACGGAGTGCGGGATCTCATCACGGGTGCGGCGCAGAACCTTCTCGCGCACAAACTCGGCAACGAGCGTCTCATCGGAAGCGTCGGTACCCATGTCCTCGGGGAACCAACGCGGACCCTCGGGCAAAAAGTGCGCAACGGTCTCGATGAAGGCATCGACGTTAAAGTTCTTGACCGACGACGTCACGATCTCGTCGTCATATTCCATAAGCTCGTGGGCGGCCTTAAGCTGCTCCATGACCTGTGCGGGGTCGGCTTCATCGGCCTTGGTGAGCACCAGGACCTTCTTGCAACGGGCGCATCTGACGCGCTCGGCAACCCAGGCGTCTCCCCTGCCGATCGGTTTGGTGGCATCAATCAAAAACGCGACAACATCGACATCGTTCAGCTCGAACAGTGCACTTTTATTGAGCTCAGACCCTAGACCGTCCTTGGGCTTGTGGATACCCGGGGTATCGACAAAGACCAGCTGGTAGCCGGGGCGGTTGACGACGGCGCGCATGCGGCGGCGGGTCGTCTGGGCCACCGGCGAGGTGATGGCGACCTTTTTGCCATAGCAGGCGTTGAGCAGCGTTGACTTACCGGCGTTGGGGCGGCCGACCAAGGCCACGAAGCCACTGCGGAAACCGGGCTCAACGTCGCCAAAGCCCGCGAGGCTGTCGTCCTCGTCGCACAGGGCGTCGAGCTCCTCGTCACTCATGCCCTCAAACGGGTCGAACTCCTCGACTTCGTCAAGCGAATCGGCATCCTCGACGTCGTCCAGAACCTCATCGGTAGGCTGCATATTGTCGGACATGGGAATCCCTTTCTAAATAAAGCCGAGCGCGTGGGCAAATACCAGCAAGCCCACAATCGCGGCGGTGATGGAAAGAACGTATACAGAGGCGGCGGCGATATCCTTCGCACGCTTTGCCAGCGGATGGAGCTCCTGGGTCGCCAGATCGACAATCGCCTCCATGGCGGTGTTGCACAGCTCGCCGTGAATCACCAGGCCACAGCAGATGATAATCGTAGCCCACTCGGCAATGTCGAGCCCCACAATGCAGCCGGCAATGACAGTGCACACGCCCGCCACGAGCATGACCTTAATGTTGCGCTCGGTCTTGACGGCGGTGACGAAGCCCTCCATGGCGTAGGAAAAGGACTTTAAGAAGGACGGATGGTCCTTGTTCGATCCGGGAATCATAGACGGCTCCTAGTCGTGGGCATGGTTGGTGATGGGACCGACGTGGACCAGCTTGGGGTCCTCGCCGCGCTCGAGCGCCAGATCGCGCAGGATGGCGTCCTCGCGGGCCTCCATGACCTCGGCCTCGTCGTCCTCGATGTGGTCATAGCCCAGCAGGTGCAGCATTCCGTGTACGAGCATCAGACGGCACTCGTCAGCAGGGCTATTGCCAAAACCGGAGGCCTGACGGGCAATAACCTGCGGGGCCAAGATGATATCGCCGAGCTCGAGTGTCTCGTCGTCGGGAATATCCTCGTCAAAGGCCGAGTCGCATTCAAACGAGAGCACATCGGTGGTGCGGTCGATGCCACGCCACTCGTGGTTGAGCTCGTGCATCTCGTCCTCGTCGACATACGAAAGGGAAATCTCGACTTCACGTTCAACGCCCTCGGCGGCAAGCACAACCTCGCAGATGTGCTCCACTTCCTGCGCGTCGAGCAGCGTATCGAGCTCGGCATCGTTGCTGATCAATACACTCAACGGGACTCCTTTCGGTCGTGCGCGCGCTGCTCACGCGCATCGTCGTATGCATCATAGGCCTCAACGATACGGCCCACCAGGGCATGACGCACCACATCGGCGCGCTCCAGGTGAGAAAACGTCACATCGTCGACGCGACCCAAAATCCTTTCGACATCGGCAAGACCGCCGCGACGACCCACCAGGTCACGCTGGCTCAGGTCGCCGGTAATCACGAACTTGGAATTAAAACCCAGGCGCGTCAGGAACATCTTCATCTGCTCGGGCGTCGTGTTTTGTGCCTCATCGAGCACCACAAAGGCATCACTCAGCGTTCGACCACGCATGTAGGCGAGCGGGGCAATCTCGATCACGCCGCGCTCCATAAGCTCATCGGTGCGCTCGCGATCCATCATGTCAAAAAGGGCGTCGTAGAGCGGACGCATGTACGGATCGATCTTTTCCTCGAGGGTGCCAGGCAAAAAGCCCAGGTTCTCCCCTGCTTCGACAACCGGACGCGTCAAGATCAAACGGCCCACCTCGTGGCGCTTGAGCGCGGCAACGGCGAGCGCCATGGCCAGATAAGTCTTACCGGTACCGGCTGGACCCAGGCCAAACGTGATGGTATGCGAGCGGATGGCATCCACATAGCGCTTTTGCCCGAGCGTCTTGGGGCGAATGACGCGGCCGCGATACGAAAGCAGCACGTCATCGCGAAGCGACGTAGCCTCGTGCTCACCGTCGCGCAAGACGGCCAGGCAGCGAGAGACATCGTCGGCAGACAGCGTGCGCCCGGCGGCCGCCTCGCGGAAAGCATGTTCGAAAAAACGCGCCACGAGTTCGACCTCGTCCGGGTCACCGCTCACGGCGATGCTATCGCCACGGGCGACCACGTGAGCGCGAACCAAACTCTCGAGCGCACGAAGGACGCCGTCGCCGGCGCCCAAAACGCGCGAGGGATCAATTCCCTCAGGAACGGTAAGTCTAATCTTCGAGGCTTCCATGGACCTCCCTGCGCGCATGGACCAAGCCGGAATCATCGACTCCGATGATAGCAACATCGAGTAGGCACGGGGCTGTAAGTCCACAGGTATCATCAAGACGGGCATGATGGAACGAACCGAGCGTCAGGTTGTCACCATACTCGAGCACGGCACGCTCGACAGTGCCCACGCGACGACGAGCATCGGCAATAGCGAGCTCCTGCGCCGTGTCTCGCATACGACGGCTGCGCTCGGCCATAACCTCGGGCGGCACCTGGTCGGGCATGTCGGCAGCAAGGGTACCGGGACGCTTGCTGTAGCGGAACACGTGCATACGCGAGAAACCCACACGGCGGCACAGCGCCAGCGACTCCTCGAACTCATCGTCCGTCTCACCAGGAAAACCGACGATGACATCGCACGAAAGAGACGCCTGGGGCAAGTTGGCGCGAATCATACGCACCGTGTCCTCAAAGGCCTCCGCACTATAGGGACGACCCATGCGATGCAGGGTCGCCGTACAGCCGGACTGCACGGGCAGGTGCAAAAACGGGGCGATACGCTGCGGATAGCGCGCCATAACCTTAAGCAGGCGCTCAGAGATATCCATGGGCTCGACCGAGGAAATGCGCACGTGCGCAATAGTCGTGCGCTCCATGATGGCCTCGAGCAGCTCATCGATTTCGACATGCTCGTCGGTCGGGCTCTTGCCATCGTAGGCACCCAGGTTCACACCGGTCAGCACCACCTCGGGCACGCCGGCCTCCTGGGCTTCACGCACCTGTTCGAGAACGGACTCGACGGGCACGGAACGCTCGGGACCGCGGGCCTTCCACACGATGCAATAGGTGCAGCGGTGGTTGCAGCCATCCTGGATCTTCACGCCCAGCCGCGAACGACCGAGCGCATCGACCACGTCACCATCGCTGCAGGCGGGAACGCTATCGGACTCAACGCCCAGCACATCGCAGACACGTTCGGCGACATCGATCTTAGACGGCTCGGCAATCACGCGATCCGAAAGCTCCAACAGCTCCTCGGGATGTAAATTGACCACGCATCCGGTCACGACTACATAGGGCTCGTTTGGATGGGCCAGCGCATGACGGACGGCCTTACGGGTCTTGGCCTCGGCCTCGCCCGTAACGGCGCAGGTGTTAATGACGATCAGATCGGCATCGTGGGGCTCCACCATAGCAAAGCCCAGGCGCATAAGATCAGCAGTGATACGGTCAGACTCAACCCGATTGACACGGCAGCCGAGGTTGACGACGGAAATATGGGGTGCGAGCACGCGGGCTCCTTAATCGAGGATATCGTCGAGGGCACTCTTGATACGGTCGGTCACCGACTTCTTACCGGAAGCGACGTCATCGCCCATCTCATCGGCAAAAGCACGGAGCAGCTCACGTTGCTTATTGGAAAGATTGGTGGGAACGACCACGCGCAGTTGCACGATCAGGCGGCCACGCGAACCGCCACCGCCAATGCGCGGCATGCCGTAATTATTGACGCTCACGGTGTCGCCGTACTGGGCGCCGGCGGGGACGCACAGCTTGACGACCTCGTCGGGCATAATGCCCTCGACCTCGATCTCGCAGCCGAGCGCAGCCTGCGCAATCGAGATATCGCTCACCAGGTACAGGTCGTCACTGTTGCGCTTAAAGCGCTCATGGTCGGCAACGCGCACGTTGACAATCAGGTCGCCCGAAGGCTCGCCGCGAAGGCCGGCCTCGCCAAAGCCGCTCACACGCAGCTGGCGACCGGTCGAAACGCCGGCGGGAATATCGATGTCGATCTTTTCGTGCGAAGGCGTGCGGCCCTGACCGTCGCAGGTCTCGCAGGGATGGTCGATAACCGTACCCTCGCCATGGCAGTCGGGGCAAGGCGAGGAAGACTGAACCTGGCCCAAAAACGATCGCTGAACCGTCGTGACGTAGCCCGTACCGTGGCAGCGACTGCACTGCTTTTCCTGTGCACCCTCGGCCCTACCGGTACCGTTGCAGTCCTCGCAAGGAGCAAGGCGATCATAGCTGATCGTCTTTTTGCAACCGAGCGCCGCCTCCTCGAGCGTCACCGAAAGCGAGATGGCCATGTCACGTCCGCGACGACGCTCACGACGGCTGCGGGCGCCACCACCGGCGCCACCGCCAAAGAACGACGAGAACAGGTCGTCCATGCCCATGCCACCAAAGATATCGTTGATGTCGACATAGCCCGAACCACCAGGAACGTCGGCAGTGCCGTAACGGTCGTAGTTAGCACGCTTCTGCTCATCGGAAAGAACGGAATAGGCCTCGTTGAGCTCCTTGAACTTGGCCTCGGCCTCGGGATCGTCCGAAACATCCGGATGTACGGTACGGGCCTTCTTTAGAAACGCACGCTTAATCGTCCGCGCGTCGGCATCCCTGTCGACGCCAAGCACCTCGTAGTAATCCCTATTTTCCGACACGACCGAATCCTTCCGACTTTCATTATTGTCACAGTGCGTCCTATACCCAAGCTGGGCCGACCGCAAACAAAGGGTTTGATGTTATTGCATTTGATACGGCGAAAGCATGGCCCGTTGCGAGCAGCTCGCGAACCAAACCGACACGAGCGCGAACATGAAGCCGTTGGCAAAACCGTTGGCAAACTGCATCGCACCGCGCTTCCACCACAGCAGGCTGCGATGAAGCACACCGTCCGAAAGCACCATGAACAGGCCCATGGTAAACGGAATAAAGCACATCACGGCAAAGGCCGAGAACACGCCCGAGATGGCCGACAGCACCAAAAACGGCGCCACAATGCCCATCAGGTAAAAGCCAGTACGAGCTTTGCCTTCCAAGCGCTCGGCCTCAACATGGGCGCGGCCGACCAGGTCGCCGCCCGCGGCACCGTTAGTGCCAGCATGGCCCATGCCGCTAATGCGGACCTCGTCGCCATCGTGCGTGCCGGCAGGAAACTCAATCGTCTGCTCGGAGGTCACACGGGTTCGCCCGCTGCCACCGCAATCGGGGCAGGGGTCGGCCACGACCTTACCGGAACCGCCGCACTCGGGGCACAAAAATTATGGGATGTCTGGTACCGGAACCAAGCAGTGTCCGCAAGACGTTCC
>USFK01000039.1 GCA_900553935.1 uncultured Collinsella sp. | reverse complement strand
ACCTGAATTCTTGGCCATGAAAAGCCCTCCTCTTAACAACCTGCATCGATAATAAACGAACGGCTGTTCGTGGTCAACCGTTCAGATAAATCATATGCAGGCAGTCTTTCCAAAACCCAACCAAACGCCGACCTAACACTGACCAAATGCTTGACCACAAAGGGGCAAATAAGAACAAGAAAGGCAAAAATACACCTATGACCAGCGCAAACGCTAAATTCGTCAGGGGTCCCTATCTCCACAATTAAGGGGCCCGAAGGCCCCTTAAAACACGTCTATTCCATAGAGTTAAGCACAAGGGCAATGCGTCCCAATGCCTCCGCGACCGCATGGGCACGAACACACGAACGGTCGCCCTCATAGTGGCAGCGCACAGAGTCCACGACCGGCACTTCCCCATCAGCCGCGCGATACGCCCAGCCAATATAGAAAGTGCCAGCCGGATCGTCCTCAGTGCCGCCGCCGGGGCCGGCATAACCCGTTGCGCTCACTGCAATATCGCTCTGGTACAGCTCCAGCGAACGCGCCGCCATCTCGCGCGCGGTCTGATGCGACACCGCGGTATAGCGGTCGAGCGTCTCCTGATCAACACCCAAAACGCGATGCTTGATCTCATCGCAGTAGGTCACCGCACCGCCACGCAGCACCGCCGAGGCGCCCGGGATATCGGCAATCGTCGAGGCGATCATACCTGCTGTTAGCGACTCAGCCGTCGAAACCGTCACGCCCCGAGCGCTCGCGCGCTCGACAATATGACGCGCCAGCTCCTCGTTATGTGCGGAAATCTGCTCAAAAGAGTCCGTCATACCCACCAGAACCTAGACCGAAAAGACGATCTTGCGGCAGTTCCAGAAGTACTGGGCGCCCGAGATAACGGTCAGGACAACGGCAACGGCGTACAGGAAGCGCGACACCGAGTAGATGCCGAGCGTCAGCGCCAGCGGGCCAAGGTGCAAGCCGGCCATCGCAAAGACGCACAGGTAACCGCAGATGGAGACCATCGTGGTCGCCGTCTTGTACTTGCCAAGCTTATCGGCGGCAACGACCACGCCGGCGGCACTCGCAACCATGCGCAGGGCGCTTACCAGCAGCTCGCGGAACAAGATGATGAACACGGACCAAACCGACACGGCACCAAAGTCCAAGAATAGCAGCAGGGCCGAGAATACGAGCAGCTTGTCGGCGATGGGGTCCAAGAATTTACCGAAGTCGGTAATCTCGTTGCGCGAGCGCGCCAGGTAGCCGTCAACCTTATCGGTGCACGACAGGATGACGTACAGAATGAAGGCAGCGGCGGCGAGCGGGCCGTCGAAGGTGCTCCAATCTGTACCGGCAACACTCGTGTGAGAAAGCGCCGACACAATCATGAACACCGGGATAAAGACGATGCGAACGCACGTCACGATGTTGGCGGGCGTCCAAACACTCGTCAGTTCCTTATTGCTCTCGTTTGCCACGACGCTCTCCTACTCCACAACATGGCCGATAAGCTCATAGCAGAAGCTATCGGTAAACTCGACCGTCAGAATATCGCCCACAGATGCCTCGCTGGCATCCAGATGCACCGCGCCATCGGAATCAGGCGCCTGGAACCAGGCATGTCCGATCAGCTCGGCGCCGTCCTCGGTCTCTTCGATACCGTCGACAATCACCTGGGCGCGCTCGCCCACATGTGCGGCAGTTGCAGCAAAACCGAGCGACTCGGCCAGGTCCATGGCCTCCTGGGCGCGCTCGAGCTTGACCTCTTCGTCGACCTGGCCCTCCATCTTGGCGGCCAGGCTGCCCTCCTCCTGCGAGTAGGCAAAGACGCTCGTGTAGTCGAAGCCGACGGTGTCCATAAAGTCGATAAGGTCGCGGAACTCGTCGTCGGTCTCGGTCGGGAAGCCGACCATGGCCGTGGAACGGATCACGATGCCGGGGATGCGCTCACGCAGATCGCGGAACAGGTCCTCGAGCTCCTGGCGCGAACCAGAACGGCGCATAGCCTTGAGGATGCGCGCGTCGCAGTGCTGCACGGGGATATCGATATAGGGCAGCACCTCGGGGGTATCGCGAATCGTCTCGATAAGCTCGTCGGACATGCCCTCAGGCTGCAGGTAGAGAACACGGACCCAGACGTTCTGCGGACGCACGGCCTCGGCTACGGCGCGCAGCAGCTGCGCCAGATTGCGCGGCGAGCCCTCGGCGACGTCACCATCCGCAAAGTCGGTGCCCCAGATGCCCGTGTCCTGGCCGATCAGCACGATCTCTCGCACGCTACCGGCAACCAAGTCGCGCACCTCGGAAATAATGCTCTCGGCATTGCGCGAGTGATAACGACCGCGGATATACGGGATCATGCAGAAGCTACAGAAGCGGTTGCAGCCATCGGAGATCTTGACGTAGGCGACAGCGCCCTCGACGGTGCGCTTGACCTGCGGAATATAGGCGGCAATCTCGCGCTCGACGCCCAGCACGCCATCGATGACCGCCACGATGCCATCCTCCTCGTCGGCCTTCACAAAGGCAGCGACCTCGGGCAGCTCATCGGGCAGATCGTCGCCATAGCGCGACGGCACACAGCCGCACATGACGATGGGGCAAGAACGAACGCCGTCCTGAACCTCGTTGGCGAGCTCGAGCGTGGTCTCGATGCTCTCGGACGTTGCGGAGGCGAGGAACGAGCATGTATTGACGATGGCGATATCGGCATCCTGTGGGTCGAATGCCTCCTCGTAGCCCGCGGCGGTCAAAAGAGAACGCATGCGGTCGGTGTCAACCTCGTTCTTAGCGCACCCGAGGGTGATGTAGAGCACGGAGCCCAACGGTGTATCCATGTTGAAGAGCAGTCCTTTCGAATGATATTAGCGGTAGTTGGTGAACTGCAGCGGCTGGCCGTAGTCCTGGTCGCGCAGGAACTGGATCACGGTCTGCAACGCGTCCTTCGAAGCAGAGGAAACACGCAGCTTGTCGGCCTCGATAGTCACCTTGACCTTGAGCTTTTGGTCCTTGATGTCCTTGTTGATCTTCTTGGCGGTCGCCTGGTCGATACCCTCGACGATATGGCCGAGCACGCGCACGGTGCCGCCCGATGCCGCCTGCGGGGCATCCCACGAGACAGCCTTGAGGTCGATGCCGCGCTTGATGAGCTTGGAGCTCAGCACCTCGATAATCTGCTTGGAGACAAAGTCGGCCGGGGCGTTGATCGTAAAGAGCTTGTCGCCCTTCGAAAGCTCGATCGTGGCGCCGGAATCCTTCAGGTCATAGCGCTGGGAAATCTCGCGCGTGGTTTGCTGGAAGGCGTTGTCGACCTCTTGCATGTTGACCTCGGACACGACGTCGAAGCTGGAATCTTTAGCCATGATGTTTCCTTTCGCGTACGAGCGGCTTAGTAGCTATCGTACGAATAGTCGGTAGAATCGGTGGGCGTCTGGCCGTCAGTTGCGGTATCGGCGCCATCCGTGGACTGGGCATCGGTGCCGTCGGTGGTGTCGGTACCATCGGTGGTGTCGGTACCATCAGAACTTTCACCATTCTCGGAACCAGTCGTCTCCTTCTTGGGAACGGTGATCGTCACACGCGCCACGCCCGAGGTCTTGGTATCGTAACGGACCTTTTCGCCGTTCTTGGTAACGGTGACATCGGAAGGCTTGGACGTGGTGATCTCGATCGAGGACTCAGGCGTGTACTCCTGCTCAAAGGGGCCAGTCGCCTGGGCGCCATAGACCGACTTGCCATCGACCTTGACCTCAATCCAGGCGGTCTTTCCCTTGGCAACGGAGACCTTGACCTTCGTTACCTCGTTTTCTTCCTTTTTAGCCGTCGTCTTGGTGGCGTCCGAATCGGTCGACTCATCCGTCGCCTCATCGGTGTCCTCATCCTCGTCGACCGTTTCGGTCTTCTTAGAAGACTTCTTGGGCGTCGTCTTGGTAGCAGTGGGCGTCTCGGGCGTGGTCTCGGGCGTCGAAGATGCGCAGCCGCGCAGAAGTACCACGATGAGCACGATCAGCAGCAACGCCACGGCACCGATGCCGGCGTAGACGATACGCGGATCGAGACCGTTGTTTTGAGGAGTACGGGAACCGCCGCGTCCACGACTGGAACTGCTGCGGCCGCCTCCCTGAGGCATACGACCACGATTGCTGTCGGAACGGCCGCGATAGCCACCCTGGCCCTGAAGGCTGCGCTGACCCGAGCGGGGCGCAAGTTCACCGCGGCCTTGATAGCCACGCTGGCCCGCACGCGGAGCCGAAGAGCGCTGGCCATACGGCTGTGATTGAGAGCGAAGACGCGGCGTCACCTGCGTGGCATCGGCGTCCGCATAGCCGCCGAGAGCACGACCGGCAGAGACACCACGGTAGCCACGATCGGAATAGCCGCCATCTCCGTAGCCGACACGGGGATCGCGCACCACACCGCGGGCAGCGGGAAGCGCACGATCGTCGGGCATAGGCGTGCTGCGGAAACGATCGCGCTGAGAACGGATTTCCTCACTGGACCCCGTCTCGGTAATATAGCCAGCCTGCTGCGGACGCTGACCATAACGCGTTGAGCGACCACCCTGAACCATCAGGAAGCGCCCGTTATCGACAGAGGAACGCGAATTGACGTAGCCGGCGGCGTCCTGAAAACGACCCCCCTGCTGCGACGTCTCGCGTTCGTATGCCATCAGGTCGTCAAAGTAGGCATTGACGACCTCGCGCGGATTGAGGCCCAAAAAACGAGCATAGCTCGAAATCATGCCCTGCGCATAGCCGCGCGGCGGCATCGAAGCAAAGTTACCGGTCTCGAAAAACTCGATGATCTGCGGCCTGATTTTGATGGTGTTGGCGACCTGCTGAATGGAAAGGCCCATTCGGCGACGCTGCTCGAGCAGCATGTCACCAAAGCGTGCAGCCATCAGAATCCTCCAAACTCACGATCTTCACGTGCCATCTCGGCGTCGACAGATTCCAGCGCGGCAAGCCCCTCCTCGTCCAACAGGACCTCGCGCGGCTTGGAACCGTCGGGCGGGCCGACGACACCCTTTTCTTCCAGCATGTCCATAATACGCCCGGCACGCGCATAGCCAACCTTCAGACGACGTTGCAGGCCAGATGTGGAGCCAAGCTGCGATTCCACCACAATATGGGCGGCTTCCCAAATGAGTGGATCATCGTCTTGCGGCTCGGCTACTCCGGTGCGGACAATGCCTCCGCCACCCGCCATGGACATGGAAGCGGGCGCCACGGCAGACAGGATCTCCTCGTGGTAGTCTGGCTCACTCTGCGACTTGACGAACTCGACAATCTCGTTGATTTCGTCGTCCGAGACAAAGCAGCCCTGGATACGGCGGGGCTTGCCCCAGTCGACCTTGGAGAACAGCATGTCGCCCAAACCGGTGAGCTTCTCGGCACCCATCTGGTCGATGATGACGCGCGAGTCGATGCCCGTGGCGACGTTAAAGGCGATGCGGTTGGTTATGTTGGCCTTGATAAGGCCCGTCACCACGTTGGAGCTGGGGCGCTGCGTGGCAACGATAAGGTGAATACCGGCGGCACGGCCCAGCTGTGCAATACGCACGATCGAGGCCTCGACATCCTTACCGGCGACCATCATCAGGTCAGAGAGCTCGTCAATGATAATGACCAGGTAGGGCATCTTTTGCGGCGGGTTGTCGTAATGCTCAAACTCGCCAGCAGCCTGCTTTTCGTTGTAGGTCGAGATCTTACGCACGTTGAGACGCTCGAAGACCTTCAGGCGACGCTCCATCTCGGACACAGCCCATTGCAGAGCGCTCGCGGCCTGCTTGGGCTCGGTCACCACGGGCACATAGAGATGCGGAAGACCGTTATAGCCCGCAAGCTCAACGCGCTTGGGGTCGACCATAATCAGGCGAACGTCCTCGGGAAGGGCGCGCATGAGCAAGGTCGTGATGATGGAGTTGATCATCACCGACTTACCAGAACCGGTCGTACCGGCAATCAACAGGTGAGGCATCTTGGCGAGGTCGGCAACAACCGGCGTGCCCTCGGCGTCGCGGCCGATGGCGAGCTCGAGCGGACCGCCCTTCACATAGGGCAGCACGTCGCCCAGATTGACGTTCTGGCGCTTGCGGTTGGGAATCTCGATGCCCACGAGCGAGGTGCCGGGGATCGGGGCAAAGATACGCACCGACTGGGCAGCGAGCGAAAGCGCGATATCGTCCTCGAGGCTCGAGATTTTGCTCACACGCTCGCCCTCACCGGGCTGCAGCTTAAAGGTCGTCACCGTGGGGCCGGCGATCCAGCCGACCACGCGGGCACTGCGGCCAAACTCAAGCAAGGTGGATTGCAGTGACTCAGCGGTCTGCTCCAGCTCCTTGTCCGAAGACGCAGCGGAAGCCGACTGCGGGTTGGCATGCAGGATTTCGAGCGGCGGAAGCTTGAGGCCGTCCTCCTCTTCGCCCTCGTTATCTGCGGCGCCGTCGTCCACTCCCCCATCACGAGCCGCAGCCGATTCGATAGCACTCGTGGCAGGCGCATCGGCAACCTTGGGATGCTTCAGGAAGTCGGGAATCTGAGGTGCGGCCGAAACAGGGTTCACGGCAAACGGCGGCTCGGACTCGTCAACCTTGTCCGGATCGTCCTCCATCGAAAGCTGTCCAGTGACCTGCCCGCGCTTGGCGTGGCGACGCGGCAGCAAGGTTGTCTTGGCGGTCTCGAGCGGAGCCTCGTCGTCCTCGTCGTCACCCTCGGTGAGCTCAATCTCGCTATCGGACCAAGACGGGTCGGGCTCACTCGTATTGAGCTTAGGCGCAGCCTTGCCCTTCTTGACATGGCGACGCGGCAGCAGCGTGGTCTTGGCCCGCTCGGCTTCAACCGACTCGGATACGTCGACAAACGGGTCATCGTCCTCGTCGTCATCCAAAACCGGGTCGACATCGCCAGCCATGACCGTGGTCACCGCTGCGTCAGTCCCCTTCTGGCGCAGAATGCTCAGGTGCGGACGAGCGACGCCGGGAACAGACAGGGCCTCTTCATCGCCCCACGGGCTGGCGTTGACATCGGCACGACGGCGTTCGGCAAAATCTGCCGCACGGTCACGGGCGGAGCGCAAAACGCCACCCACCGAAAAGCCGATAATGACCAAACCAACGACGACAAGCCCCAGCAAGACAACCATGGCGATAGGTTTACCCAGGGCGTTTTGCAAGGCACTTGCGATAAAGGCGCCAATGTAGCCGCCCGACACGGAAAGGTTCTGCGGCGTAAACATAAGGTCGCACGAATCGCTCGTGCCCGGCACCATCAGCGAAAGAATGGAGACGACGGCGATAAAGACCACGGCGCCGCCCGCGACAGAGCGCACGTTGAGCGGCGAGTCCTCACCCAAAAAGAGCGTGGCGGCAAACAGCAAGATGACGATCGGCAGCACGTAGGCGCCCAGGCCAAAGCCCAGGTGGTAGAAACCGGCAACCGCAGCCGTCACGGGCGCTGTTGCCGGAGAGATCACGGCAATGAAGGACGCGATCGCCAAAACGGCGATGACCACACCGGCGATATCGCGATTGGCCGAAGGCTCGACCAAGGGCTCAAACTCATCGAACTCGGACTCGTGGCCCTTATTGGCACGCAGATGGGAACCGGCACCCTTAGCAGATGCCGGTTGGTTATTGGCCTTATTGCCTTTGGCGTTTTGTGCAGATCCGCGCGCCAAACTAAACCTCCATGACGACCGGGATGATCATCGGACGGGTGCGCGTACGGCTCCAGATAAAGTTAGAGAGCGAATCGCGCACGGCCTTGCGAATGGCATCGGAACCGCTGCTGGTAAAGCTAAACTTACCCTTCTCGATCGTCTTCATAATGGACGCGGAGGCATCCTCGGAGAACTGGTCGTCGATGGCAAACGAGACGCCGCGGCCCGAGAACTCGATGGCCTCGATCTTCTTGTGTTTGAGGGAGACGATGGCAACGGCCGTGACCATGCCGTCGTTGGCGAGCTTCTGGCGATCGCGCAGGACGATGGGGTCGGTATCGCCGATACGCAGGCCGTCGACGTAAACGACACCGGACTCGACGGGCGTACCGCGCTTGACGATACCACCGCGCATCTCGAGCGTGTCGCCGTTATCGAGGATAAAGATATGATCGTCCTTGATGCCCATCTTGCGCGCCAGCTGGGCATGGGCGCGCAGATGCACGGCCTCACCGTGAACCGGCATAAAATACGTGGGCTTGGCCATGGCCATCAGGAGCTTGAGCTCCTCCTGGCTACCGTGACCCGAGACGTGGACGAGAGCGCGGTTCTTATCCCACACGTCGCAGCCGAGCTTGGCCAGGCTGTTGACGACCTGCTGGACGGCTTTCTCATTGCCGGGAACGGGAGTTGCCGAGAGGATAACGGTATCGCCCTCGTGGATGGAGAGCGTCTTGTGCTCGCCATTGGCCATGCGGGACAGGGCCGACAGCGGCTCGCCCTGCGAACCAGTGCACATGACGACGATCTTGTCGTCAGGCAGGTTATCGATATCGAAGGCATCGATGATATCGGCATCATCGATGTTGAGATAACCGAGCTCGCGCGCCACGCGGGTGTTCGTGAGCATGGAGCGACCGGTCACAACGACCTTACGGCCGCACTTGCGGGCGGCATCGCAGATCTGCTGCAAACGATGGATGTGGCTCGAGAACGATGCGACGAACACGCGACCCGGGGCGTTCTTGATGGCGTGCAGCAGGTTGGGACCAACCTCGGCCTCGGACTTGGTAAAGCCGGGAACCGTGGCATTAGTGGAGTCGGAGAGAAGCAGGTCGATACCCTGCTTGGCAAAGCGGCTGATAGCGGCATAGTCGGGCGTAACGCCATCGATGGGCGTCTGGTCGAGCTTAAAGTCGCCGGTGTGCATAACGGTGCCCTGATTGGTGCGGATGAACACGCCCAGAGCGCCGGGGATGGAGTGCGTCATCGAGAAGAAGTCGAGCGAGATGCCGCCGAGGTTGACATGGCTGCCGCCCTTGACCTCGCGGAACTTGGGTGCGCGGATGCGGAACTCAGAAAGCTTGCCCTCGATAAAGCCAAGCGTCAGCTTGCTCGAGAAGATGGGCACCTTATTGTTGAGGTCCTGCAGCAGATACGGAAGCGAACCGGTGTGGTCCTCGTGGCCGTGAGTGACGACGATACCGCGGAGCTTCTCCTCGTTCTCCAGAACATAGGTGTAGTCGGGAAGCACCAGGTCGATACCAGGCTGGGAGTCATCCGGGAACATGAGGCCGGCGTCGACGAGCACCATGTCGTCGCCGCACTCGAAGACCGTCATATTCTTGCCGATGCCGTCAAGGCCGCCAAGCGGGATGATCTTCAAGGGAGATGATTTTTTAGCTGCCATAGGTTAGTGTGGTTTCCTTTCTTCGAAACGGGTCTGGAACAACCGACGGGGCGCTTCTGGCAAACCGACCGCCGGGAACGTACAAACATGCATCACAGAGTCGATGCAATAACCACAGTATGATACCCATTTGCCCACCAACAGACCACCCATGCATCAAAGCCCCATCTGAACCGGTC
>USFK01000038.1 GCA_900553935.1 uncultured Collinsella sp. | reverse complement strand
ACGCCTTTTCCATCGAGCGCATCGAGGACGATTGGTACGTCACGCTCGATCATCCCATGACCAAGGATCACTACATTAGCTTTGTGGCATATGCGACTATGGACGGCGTCTGCTTTAAGAAGCTCTATCCAGAGCAATCGGTGCAGCCGCGCTTCCATATTACCGGGCGCGGCAGGATATATCTTTACTGCAACCAACACGGGCTCTTTACGTCGCTGACGCCTCGCAAATAACGGCTGTCTATCCGCCCTCCTCATGCGTTTCCCAGGGGACCCAAAATGAGCGTTTTGGCCTGTGTGCGGGCTCAAAGTGGGAGATTATCCACGCTCGTTATCTGAGTGTCCAAAAATCCACGCTCGTCGTTACTTGAGCCCGGGCAGGCGGGTGTAGGGAAACGACCGCTCGAGGAACTCGGAACAGCGGGCGTAATCTTTGGCAAAGTAGCTGCTGTAGAGCGAATCGAGCACGTATTGCACGGCGATGTGGCTGGGTGCGTCATACTCTCGTGGTCGCTCACCATGAGATAGGCGGCAAAGCCGGGGTGAATGCGGGCGCAGTACGGTGTGCCGATGACGATGACCGGGACGCGTCGACTGCTGAGGATCGGCAAGATCTCCCTGAGGTTGGGGGCAAGGCCGCTGTAGGAGATGACAATCGCCACATGGTCGGGGCCCGAGGCGAGCGCCGTACGCACCTGCGCCTCGACGCTGCCGTAGCACGTCGCGCTTTTACCGGCGGAAAGCAAGCGATCGCGGAACATTCCCGCTGGATACAGGTTATGCGAGCCCGTGTAGATGTCCACGGTGTCGGCGCGCATGACGAGCTTGGCGGCGTAGTCGAGCTGTGCGGGGTCGAGCAGTTCCTGCGTTTCGGCCAAGGTGGTCTGGTAGAGCCCCTCCATGCGCTCCATTACCTGTGCGGGGGTGGAGGTGGCATCGAAGGGAAAGTTGATGTCCACGTCGCGCCGATTGCCCGCCTCGGTCGCCTGGCGGATGAGCTCGACCTTGAGGTCTTTGAATCCCTCGAGGCCGAGCTTTTTGCAAAAGCGGTGCACGCTCGCGACCGAAACGTTGGCGCACGCGGCAAATTCCTTAATGGAAAGCCCGCGCACATCCTCGCCCATGGCGAGGGCCGTTTGCCCAAGTTGTTGCTCGGTGGGGGTGAGGCTTTTGCCCTGCGTGATCTTTCGCCTGATATCCATATGGCTCCTATGCGTTTGCGTCGCGATAAACCAATCATAACGATAAATAAAACGTTCGGCTTGGCTGGGAGTTTTGGTCCGCCGGTCTATGAACGACGGACCGCTCGACGCCGTGCGGGCTCAACATGGGGGCACTGTCCTTGTTGGGCCGTTTGCGCCCGGGGCGTTACCCGAGCACACGTACGGGCCCCAAGAGGCCGCTGGGCTCGGAGGGCTCGGTCATGCCGAATATGTCGGGGACGGCGTGATCGAGGGTGTTGATGATGTCGATCGTAAGCGCGTGCTCACCGGCCAAAAGCGCGCCGACCTCAAAGCGGTAAGGCGGACAGATACGGGTGCCGAGGGATTTGCCGTCGAGGGCGACGGTTGCGGTCTCAAAGACCTCGCCAAGGTCGATGACGGTGCTGGTGACCGCTTCGCCCAGGACAAAGGAGGCCTGGTAGCGGAATGTGCCGGCCTTGCCGGGGAACTCGGCCGAGGAAAGGTCGTGCAGGTCTGCAAGCTCAACAGGCTCGCCAAAGGCATCGGTGCCAGGGGCAGAGAAGGCAACCGCCCAGGGCCCGTCGATGCATGCGGCTTCGTCTCCAACGGTTGCCGCGCCGGCGGAACCTGTAGCCCCAAGGACCACGATGCAGCTCTCGTAGGGAGCCAACTCGAGCGTGCCGTCAAAGGCGGCGGGCTCGGTGCCGTTGAGCAGGTCGAGGCGCGCGCCTGCAACGGGTGTGCCGTCGGCAAGCGCAACCTGAGTGGAGATACCCTGCTTGGGATGCTCGTTGACGAGCATCAGATAGCTCTCGCCCGCCCGCTCGTAGCGCAGTGCGCGCAGCCAGGGCTGGGGCTCGGCGCAAACCACGGTCTGCATGCCGGTATTGGCAAGTGTGCCTGCGAGCCCGGTGGTCGCCAGGAGTTTGATGCCGGCGAGCGCGGTTGCATCCAGGGAGGCAAAGCCCTCGCGGCCTGCAGTGTCGCCGTCGTAGCGCTTGTTCGGCAACTTATCCAGCGCGTACACGGCAACACCCGCGGCTGCGGCGCGCGCGGCAAAGTCGAGCACGGCTCCGCCGACAAACTCGGCTCCGGGCATCACCAGGCAGCGGTATGCCTGGCCGTTCACGCTAAAGCCGCTACCGTCTGCGGCAATTTCAACGGCATAGCGCCCTGCGTCCTCAAATGCCTCTGCTGGCACGATGTCAAAGTCGACCTGCGCGCGCATAAGCTCGGAGGCGGCATGCTGCATAAAGTTCGCCTCGCCTGCCCACTCGGCGTCCGCATGGTAGAGAAGCGCCGCCGGGGTCGTTGCACGCCCGCCGCTCAGCAGACTCGCCGTACGGTTCATGTAGCTCATGAGCTGCCCAAAGTGTGCAAACTGGGGGTTTTGGCCATGCGCATAGAAATGCGGCGGGCAGTCCCAGTCGGGGAAGGCGGCCATGCTAAAGGCATGCGGCACAAACCAATTGACGCCGCGCACCAAAAAATGATCGGCGATCCACTTCATCTCGCGCAGGCCTTCGTGCCATCCAAATGCGCCAAAGACCTCGGCCATGCAGCGCCCCTGCTTTTTGGGGTCGAGGTGTGCTGCCGAGGAGCCCAGCTTGGGCAGCACGTAGTTATAGAACTCGAGGTCCCATACGCCGCGTCCGTAGCTGTGAAGGCCGCGGTCCATGCCGGGCACAAGCTGGTTGATCACGATGTCGACGCCCGCCATGTCCTGACCGCCCAGGCGCGCGTGGCAGTCCTTGTCTTCGATTACGTGACCGATGTATTGCACGCCGTGCGCGCGGCACCAGTCGCCGAGCTGGTCGCAGAAGCACTCCTTATAGAGGGTACTCGCGATGTCCATATAGACGTGGCGTACATGCGCGCCGGCCGGCTCGCGGTCCCACAGGTGCGGGAGCTCGTCCAGGTAGCGCTCGCCCAGCGCCGTGCGCAGGCGACGCTCAAGCTCGGCCGACCAGGGCAGGGGCGCGGTGGCCTTGCCGATGAGCGTATCCGAGATGCCGTCGGGGCCCGTGGTGCCCTTCTCGTTGGCAAATCCGGGCTCATCGGAGAAAAAGCCCAGGATCGTCTTGCCAAACTCATCGCCCAGATGCTCAAAATGCGGCTCGTAGACAGCATCGATGAGCTGCGCCACCGAGGCGCGGTCGACCATATTGATGTAGTCCTCGTTGTAGGAGGTCTTGCCGCTCGTGAACATCACGCATGCCTGCGTGAGGCCCGCAGGTGCATCGAAGACCAGGCGGCTGGGGTTGCCGTCTGCATCGTCGATTACTCGGTAAGCGACGTCGACGGGGCTGCCGTCCTGCATAAATGTCACGCCGTAGAAGTGCTCGGTTTTGTCGAACATGTTGGCGAGCGCGATGCTTGCGGCGGACGTGGGACCCACGATGTTGAGTGTGCGGTGCGTGAGAACGATCTTGCGGAGCTCGGGCACGGCCTCCTTGACGGCGCCGTTGGCAAAGCCCGTGGGGAAGTGCGCGTCGTCCAAGATCCAGAGCTTAAGGCCCAGCTGCTTGCACTCGTCAATGACAAAGCGCAGATCGCGCCACCAGCCCTCGCCGCAAAAATCGGGGTGTGGGCGGCTTTCGAGACAGACCTCGTGGATGTCGGCGCCGGCGATCTTTTCCAGATACTCGGCAATGGTTTTATGGCTCTCGCCCTTCATCCACAAAAACGGAAGCACGTGGTTGTCGTATGTGCCCTCGAGCACCTGCTGATAGTACGCGGTCATGGATCCTCCTTGGCTCGATCGATCTGCTGCATAGCACAGATTATGGACGCGTCGGCGCGTTCTGCTAATATCTGAATCACGACGAACTATGACCAAATCAACGATTGGCAAGCCATGGAGATCGACGAGCTCGAGCGTAGGCTCAGCGAACTGAGCGCCAGTGAGATCGCTTATAAAGACGGCATGGCATTTGATTGGTCGATTATGACCGAGCATGTCGAAATCGACGGATGCCCAGTGCGCAAGATTGGGCAGCCAGGGTTTGCCTACGCCCAGCCCGGCATGCCGCGTGGCCTGACGATAAGGAAAAACTCGCGCTTTAATGCAGTTCCCGAGCACGTGCATGATTACGTGGAGCTGAGCTATGTGTATCGCGGACGCTGCCCGCAGACGGTGGCGGGGGAGAGGCTCGAACTGGGCCGCAACGAGGTGCTTTTGCTCGACGCCCTCTGCCCGCATGCCGTGGCGGCGCTTGGTGAGGACGATATCATGCTGAGCATGACCGTTTCACGCTCTTTTTTGCGCCGGAGCCTCGAGTCGAGCCTCTCGCGCGAGAGCGCGGTCTCGCGGTTTTTGTTCAACGCGCTCAACAGCGAGACGGACCATCGGGGCCATGTCCGTTTTCATTGCGGCGAGAGCCGTCGGATTCGGCGCTACATGCAGGAGATGCTCTGTGAGCTGTATGACCCGAGCCCTAATGGTCCCGAGATCGTCCTGCGTCTGTTTCAGCTGTTTTTGGCCGAGCTCATGGATTGCTACGAGCGCAAGCTGGTGCGCGGCGCGGCGGACGGCGCGGCGGGGCCCACTGCCCTGGTGACGGGAATGCTCGGCTATATCGATCGCGAATTCGCTGCATGCTCCCTCGAGGGGATGGCGGCGGAGTTTGGCTTGAGCCCTAATTATGCGACGGCGCTCCTCAAGCGGCATGTGGGCAAGACCTTTAGGCAGCTTGTGCAGGAGCGACGCCTGGTGCGTGCGGCCGAGCTTCTGCGCGGTGGCGCCACGGCCGGGGCGGCTGCGCATGCGGTGGGCTATGAAAACATGAGCTTCTTCTACCGTAAGTTTCACGACAAGTATGGCTGCAGCCCCGCGGCATACCGCCGGTAAGCGCGGGGCGGATCGTCTTCGCTCCTTCGGTGTCAAAAAGTTTCAGCTGCAGCGCTGTTGCAGCGCGCGTCTGCGAAAAGAAGTGTCCAAATCGGCGCCTTCGCCCTGGCCTGGAGCGACTCGGCGGCATACTCGTTTCATCAGCAAAACGCATGAGCGAGGAGGCACTTATGGGATTCCCCGAGGGTTTCTATTGGGGTGGCGCTACCGCCGCCAATCAGTTTGAGGGCGCTTGGAACGTGGACGGCCGCGGTCCTTCCGTCGATGACCATTTTTTGGGCGGCAGCTACAAGGAGCCGCGTCAGATTACGATCGACATCGACCCCGACCGCTTCTACCCCAATCATGACGGTATCGACTTCTACCATCACTACGAGGAGGACATCGCGCTGTTCGCCGAGATGGGCTTCAACATGTTCCGCATGTCCATCTCTTGGAGCCGCATCTTCCCCAACGGCGACGACGCCGAGCCCAACGAGGCCGGCCTCGCCTTCTACGATCGCGTCTTCGACTGCCTGCGCGCTCACAATATTGAGCCGCTCGTGACCCTGTCGCACTACGAGATGCCCTATCACCTGGTCGAGAAATACAATGGCTGGGCGAGCCGCGAGCTCATCGGCTTCTTTGAGAAGTACTGCCAGACCGTCTTCGACCGCTATCAGGACAAGGTCAAGTTCTGGCTCACCTTCAACGAGATCAACTGCGGCACCCAGGACATTGGTAACCTCTTTGGGACCAGCATGATCCAGGGCTTTGAGGGCCCGGCTTCGGCGGTCCACACCACGCCGCAGGCCCGTATGCAGGCCCTGCATCACCAGTTTGTCGCCAGCGGCCGCGTCGTGCGCTATGCCCACGAGCACTATCCGCAGTTTAAGATGGGCAACATGGACTGCTTCGTCCTCTCCTATGCCGCCACGTGCGATCCGGCCGACGTGTTCGCCACGCAGCAGGAGATGAATACCATGAACTGGTACTGCTCCGACGTGCAGGTGCGCGGCAAGTATCCGTTCTATGCCAAGCGTTTCTGGGCCGAGAACGACGTCGAGCTCGTGATGGAGGACGGCGATCTGCAGGATATCGCCGACGGCAAGGTCGATTTCTACACCTTTAGCTACTACATGTCCGGAACCGTGGGCACCCACAAGGACCACGAGATGACCGAGGGCAACATGACCTTTGGCGGCAAGAACCCCTATCTGGAGTCCACCGACTGGGGCTGGCAGATCGATCCGCTGGGCCTGCGCATCGCCCTCAACGAGATTTACGCCCGCTACGAGATTCCGCTGATGGTGGTCGAGAACGGCATGGGCGCCTACGATGAGGTCGAGGAGGACGGCTCCATCCACGATCCGTATCGTATCGCCTACTTGCGCAGCCACATCAAGGCCATGGGCGAGGCCATTGCCGACGGCGTCGACCTGATCGCCTACACCTGGTGGGGCCCCATCGACCTGGTTTCCGCCGGCACCGGCGAGATGCGCAAGCGCTACGGCTTTATCCACGTCGATAAGTACGATGACGGCACCGGTACCTACGAGCGCCGCCGCAAGGACAGCTTCTACGCCTACCAGAAGATCATCAAGTCCAACGGTGCCGAGGGCCTGGATTAATCGACAATATGAGTGCCACCGGGGAAAAGCGTTGGGATGGGCTCGCGATTCGAGTCCCCACCTTAGCATTTGAACCATTTGGCACTATAATCACCATAGGCATGCGCACAACGTTGCGCTTAATCAAGAGGAGAAAACGTATGGGTCTGTTTGACATGTTCAAGAAGAAGGCTGAGCCCGCGACTGCCGCTGCTCCGTCCTCCATCTCTGCTTCTGCCGGCGCCGACGTGCTGTGCTCGCCCGTCAAGGGCAAGGTCATCAAGATGGCCGACGTGCCCGATCCCGTCTTTGGCGGCGAGGTCCTGGGCAAGGGCTGCGCCGTGTGGCCCGAGGACGATCTGGTCTACGCTCCCTGCGACGGCAAGGTGACCGTCACCATGGGTCACGCCGTGGGCCTGCAGTCCGATAGCGGCATCGAGGTTCTGGTGCACGTTGGCGTCGATACCGTCAACATGAACGGCGACGGCTTCGGGGGCTTCGTCAAGGCCGACGATGTCGTTAAGGCTGGCCAGCCCATGCTCAAGATCGACCGCGCCAAGATCGCCGCTGCCGGCTACAAGGACTGCGTCGTCGTGGCTGTGTCCAACACCGCCGAGTTCGCCGACGTCGAGCTCGCCGTCGAGGCTGACTCCGCTGTCTCCGCTGGCGATGCCATCGTCAAGGTCGTCCGCAAGTAGTCTGCGGCAACATAAGGGTGTTTTGGGGTGGTCGGGTTATCCGGCCGCCCTTTTTTATTGCAATGCGGCGGAACGTTTTATTGCGCTTTGGGCGGACCGGTAAACCGTTCGGACGTTAAATCGAGCCGACTGCGCCTTTGCTTTGCCGGGGGTGTTCGTTATCGGCTAGTATGGCCTTATTGTTACGACGCGCACCGCGTCGGGAAGCGCGGTGCCGCTTGTTGGGAGGAATGTCATGAAGAAGAAGCTGCTGCTTGCGCCCCTGATGGCTGTTCTGGTCGCGTGCGTGGTTGTGCTTTCCGGCTGCGGAGGTCCTTCGGTTGAGGAGCTCATCACCGAGGATCTTACGACGCAGTTTGACGAGGTCAAGAACGGCGGCGACGACTTCCTCGCCGGCCTGGAAGAGGCCTCGGGCGACGAGTTCGAGCAGCTGGGCATCGATCCCAAGGAGTACGCCAAGAGCTATCTCGAGGGTTTTGACTACAAGATCGGCGATGTGACGGTCGACGAGGACAAGGGCACCGCGACTGCCGATGTCACCATTACCTGCAAGTCCATGAACAAGATCGTTGAAGATTTCGCCACCCAGTATCAGGAGAAGATCGCGGCGCTCGATACGATGCCTTCCGAGGACGACCTGTACAAGATGGCCGGCCAGGTCATGGTCGACGTGACCAAGGCCGCTAAGACCAAGGACACCAAGGTTACCTTCAAGTATTCCTGCAATGACGACGGCGAGTGGTCTGCCGACGATTCCGCAACCAACGAGATGATGAATGCCATGATGAGCTAGGGGAGTTACGGCGTTTTACCAAACGCCGTAACTGTTCGACGCTGCGCGGGCGCCAGAGCGACAACTTGTCATTCAAAGAGGACGGCATGACCAGAAGGTCTATGCCGTCCTCTTTTCATGCCAATTTGTTCGCTCTGGTGCCCGCTCGCTGCCCGTCCTCTACCTGCGGCGTTGCCATGGTAGTCATTGAGGCGGCACTTGGGGACGTTCCTTTTCTGCCGGCAGTTGGGGACACTCCTTGTATCAACGCCGCATCAAATGCTCGGGAAAATGCGACCCGGTTTTTGGCCGAATAGTGGGTCACGGTTTCCGGATGGGGTGGGTTGCGGAAACCGCGACCCGGAATATTGCTCTGAAACGGGATACGGTTTCCCCGACGCGCCTCAAACGGAAAGTGCATCCCATTTCGGAGCTCCAAAACGGGATGCACTTTCCGCGTGGAAGAATTGTCGCAGCTGCGTTAAGCGGTGTCGCTCGCTACTCGCCCAAGATTAGCTCGGCGAGTTCGTCCTGCGTATCTACCACGTAGTCGGCGCCGGCGGCTTCCAGCTCTGCGCGGCCGCGGAAGCCCCAGCTGACGCCCGCGCTCTTAAGGCCGGCGTTGTGGCCGGTCAGAACATCGACATTCGAATCGCCCACATAGAGCGTGGTTGCCGGATCGGCGCCCAGCTCTTTCATCACATGCAACGTGACGGGTGCCTCGGGCTTGGGCGGAAATGCGCCCACACGGCCCTGTACCAGCGCAAAGCGATCGGGGCCAAAGTATTTCTCGATAAGCGGGGCTGCCGAAATATGATCCTTGTTGGTGAGCACGGCAAGCTGAACGCCCGCTGTGCGCAGACGGTCGAGCATCTCAATCGTGCCGGCGTAGGGTGAGGTGTGGTCCTCCTTGTGCTCGCCGTAATAGGCCCTAAACTCGGCAAGCGTCTGCTCAAACATACGGCCGTCGCCCGCGTACTCGGCGGGCATAAAGCGCTCGACCAGCTTGAGCATGCCGTTTCCCACCTTGTAGCGGTACTCGTCTACGGCAAACGTGGGCCAGCCGTGCATCTCGCAGGTATGGTTGCTGGCGGCCGCCAGGTCCTCGAGCGTGTTGAGGATGGTGCCATCCAGATCAAAGATCACATGGGAAAAAGCTGCTGCCATGGGTGCTCCTGCCGCTTGAGTTGTAAAACGCACCCCATGATACTGGGCATGCGTGCCGGGCATGTTTGGAATCTGAATATCTTTAATAGCCCTGAGCCTTTGTCGTTAGCAAATCCTCGGCAGTTGTTCTCCCACAAGCATGTCGAGGATACGGGTCGAGCCCCAGCCGGTGCGTACGCGCACGGCGGGACGGGCGCCCTCGGCAAGTGGCAGCACGCGACCGATGATGGCGGCGTTCTCGCCGTAGCGGGCGGC
>USFK01000037.1 GCA_900553935.1 uncultured Collinsella sp. | reverse complement strand
GTTTCGCTGCGACTGGTCCAATGCTAGCCGCACGCAGCTCTTCGACCTGCGCCGTGGCTGCTGGAGCAAGCCGGTGTGCGAGGCCTTTGGCGTCGACGTGGCCTGCCTGCCGCAGGTGACCGATTCCGACGGCCTGTTCGGCACGACGGACCTGGGCGGCTTTTTGCCGGCGCCCGTGCCGGTGCATGGCGTGCTGGGCGACAGCCATGCGGCCCTGTTTGCGCAGGGCTGCCATAGTCGCGGCATGGCCAAGGCGACCTATGGCACCGGCAGCTCGGTCATGATGAACGTCGGCAACGAGTTCGTTGCCAGCTCGCACGGGCTTTCGAGCTCGCTCGCATGGCGCATGGACGGCGTGACCGAGTACGTGCTCGAGGGCAATGTGAGCTATGCCGGCGCCGTCAAGACGTGGCTGCGCGACGATCTGGAGCTCATCAATAACCCCGAGGAAGTTACCGACCTGTGCTACGCCGCCAATCCGGCGAGCCGCGTCTACTTTGTGCCGGCGTTTACCGGTTTGGGCGCGCCGCACTGGGCGAGTGACGCCGAGGCCTGCGTCTTTGGCATGACGCGCACCACGGGCCGTGCGGAGTTCGTAAAGGCCGCCGACGAGTCGATCGCCTATCAAATCTTTGACGTGATTGATGCGATGGTCGAGGATTCGGGCGCGGCACTGGCCGAGCTTCGTGTTGACGGCGGCCCCACGCGCGACGCGTACCTGATGCAGTTTGAGAGCGACTTGGTTGGCTCGCCCATCCGCATCGCGAGCAACGACGAGATGAGCGGTCTGGGTGCGGCCTGGGCCTGCGGCATTGCGCTGGGCATGTACACGCGCGACGTCGTCGACGTCTACGGCGCTCGCGGCATCGTGGAGCCTGCCATGTCCGCCGACGAACGAGCCAAAAAGATCGCCGGCTGGCGTCACGCCGTCGACGCGACCATCGCCTACACTGCCTAGGCGGCTGCGCGGCGCCCGCAGGCTATTCCCGGGCAGCTCATTTGGGATGGGGCTTTTTTGACTGGTATGATTGGTGCGATCATTCGAACCAGCTAAAAGAGCCCCGTCCCAAATTGACTACCGAGAGGATCTGCCATGGAGCGCATCGCGAGTTTTTCCGTTGACCATCTGCTGCTCGAGCCCGGCGTGTATGTGAGCCGCATCGACCGCGATCCGGCGACCGGCGCCGCCGTCACCACCTTTGACCTGCGCCTGACCACGCCCAACAAGGAGCCAGTTATGAACACGGCGGAGTGCCACACCATCGAGCATCTGGGTGCCACGTTCCTCCGCAATCATGCCGAGTGGTCGAGCCGCATTGTCTACTTTGGCCCCATGGGCTGCCGCACGGGCTTTTACCTGGTTGTCTTTGGTGAGCTGACGAGCGAGGAGATCTTGCCGCTCGTGCGCGAGCTGTTCGAGTTTGTTGCTGGTTTTGAGGGCGATATCCCCGGCGCCGCTCCCGAGGAGTGCGGTAACTATCTGGACCAGAACCTCCCCATGGCAAACTGGCTCGCGCGCCGTTATCTCGACCGCGACCTGGCCAATATCGACGAGAAGCACCTGCACTACCAGCAGGCGTAAGGGCTTTATCGCCCAAAGCGCGCGCATTGGGCGCCTTCGCTTATGCGGGGGCGCCTTTTTGTTGAGTGGTCGGGACGAGCGTTCAAAATCGCTCATGTTTGTTCTAGAATGTTCGTATAGTCACATTTACGAACAGGAGCGAACATGCACATCTATTCTGTCAACGATCCCGAGTTCAAATCCTATGGCAACGTTTGGGATGACGTTCCGTCCGAGCTCACGTCGCTCGTGCTCGAGGCGCTCTCTGCCACGCCCATCCCCGAAGGCAGCAAGTACGTAGCAAGCGCGCCGGAGCTCGAGAGCGTCAAGGGTGCCGATAAACTGGGCTTTCTCATGTTTGGCGGCCGCCCCTTCCAGCTCGGCTGGTGCAACGGCCACAACACGCAGCTCAACTGCCTGGAGTATCACCGCGCCAGCGAGTTTAACCTGGGCGCTCGCGACTTTATCCTGCTCGTGGCGCATCGCTGGGAGATCGAGGACGGCAAGCTCGACACCGCGTGCGTCAAGGCGTTCCGCGTGCCGGCGGGTACGGTCGTCGAAGTCTTCAACACCACGCTCCACTACACGCCCTGCATGGTCGACGACGGCGGCTTCCAGGTGATGGTGGCGCTGCCGGCGGGCACCAATGGCCCGCGCCCCGAGGCCGCAGCCGACATGCCTGCCGCCGGTGACAGCTACTGCTACTGGAAGGCCGACAAGTGGGTCCTCTGCCACGCCGACAGCCCCAAGGCAGCCGAAGGCGGCTACGTGGGCCTCGTCGGCAAGAACCTCGACATCGCCTGTGACTAGCATCTTCCGTCTCGATTTGTAACATCTAGCGGGCTAAATCGTCTCTACCTGTTACAGATTTAGACAAACTGCGGGGGGCTGCCCGAAAATCTCGATCTGTAACACCAAGCCCGGTTTTGGCTGCCTACCTGTTACAGATCAAACCACCACAAAGGTGCCTGTCCCCTTTGTGGTGGTTTGGGGCGGCGGTATCAGAAAGTGTCAGGCAGGGGCGGCTGCCGGGCCGCCGTGTGCGAAAAGAAGTGTCGGCCTGCGTCGTTGCCGTTGGGTAGCGCGCTGCTTACGGGGATACTGAAACCACGACAAACAGCGTGTGAAAGGATTGATGCATGGCTTTCCGTAAAGACTTCCTGTGGGGCGGCGCGACGGCTGCCAACCAGTGCGAGGGCGCTTACGACGTGGATGGCCGCGGCCTAGCCAACGTGGATGTGGCACCGCACGGCCCCGAGCGCTATGCGGTGGTCTCCGGCCAGCGCAAGATGCTCGACTTCGAGGACGGCTATTACTACCCCGCGCAGACTGGCATCGATTTCTATCACCATTACAAGGAGGACATCGCCCTCTTTGCCGAGATGGGCTTTAAGACCTTCCGCATGAGCCTGGCGTGGACCCGCATCTTCCCCAACGGTGACGAGACTGAGCCCAACGAGGCCGGCTTGGCCTTCTACGAGGACGTGTTCCGCGAGTGTCAGGCGCACGGCATTGAGCCGCTCGTGACCATCACGCACTTCGACTGCCCGATTCACCTCATCAAGGAGTACGGCGGCTGGCGCAACCGCAAGCTCATCGACTTCTACAAGAACCTCGCGACCACGATCTTCACCCGCTACAAGGGTCTGGTGAAGTACTGGCTTACCTTCAACGAGATCAATATGATCTTGCACCTGCCGTTTATGGGTGCCGGTCTGGTCTTTGAGGAGGGCGAGAACAAGGAGGCCGTCGAGTACCTGGCCGCCCACAACGAGCTCGTCGCCAGCGCTTGGGCAACCAAGATCGCTCACGAGATCGACCCTGAGGTCAAGATCGGTTGCATGCTTGCCGCAGGTAGCTACTACCCCTACAGCTGCCGTCCGGGCGATGTGCGCCAAGCGCAGATTGACAACCAGAGCAACTATTTCTTCGTCGACGTTCAGAGCCGCGGCTACTACCCGGCCTATGCCGTCAAGAAGCTCGAGCGTTTGGGCATCGATGTGGGCATGACGGATGAGGACCGCGAGATCCTGGCCGCCAACACCGTCGACTTCATCAGCTTTAGCTATTACAGCACCCGTTGCTCCGCCGGTGCCGATAACCCCGATGTCGAGCGCACCCAGGGCAACGCCTTCGCCGGCGCCAAGAACCCCTACCTGCAGGAGAGCCAGTGGGGCTGGGCCATCGATCCGCTGGGCTTCCGCATCACCCTCAACGACCTGTACGACCGTTATCAGAAGCCGCTGTTTGTGGTCGAGAACGGCCTGGGCGCCAAGGATGTTGTCGAGGAGGATGGCTCCATCAACGACGACTACCGTATCGACTACCTGCGCCAGCATATCGCCGCGATGCGCGATGCGGTGACCGAGGACGGCGTTGACCTGCTGGGCTACACCACCTGGGGCCCAATCGACCTGGTGTCTGCCGGCACGGGCGAGATGTCCAAGCGCTACGGCTTTATCTATGTCGACCGCGATGATGCGGGCAACGGCACCCTCAAGCGTTCCAAAAAGAAGAGCTTCGACTGGTACAAACACGTCATCGAGACGAACGGCGAGGACCTGGCCTAAGGCTTCCCAACAACCATAGCCTCCTAACCAAAACGCCCGGCGAGCAGTTAATGCCCGCCGGGCGTTTTGTTAAAAGAAGTGAAAGCACTCATTGGGGACGTACTTAAATGAGCGCCCGCAGAATGAGAGTGGATAATCTCCCGTTTTTAGCCTGTTTGTGGGCTCAAAGTGGGAGATTATCCACTCTCGCCATTTGGGCGTCCAAAAATCCTCGCTCGTTTTGTCTTAGTCATTGGGGACGTTCTTAAACGACTAGTCGCTGGCGACGTCCCTCGCCGTCGGCGGATTTTGGGACATGTGGCCCGCTTTTTGGGCCCGCCTGTCGGTACACTAAAAGCACTATGGGTACCTGCGAGCGACATATCGGCCACGCGGCCGCCCGATCCGCACCCGTGGCGGATCCCAGGGGCGGCAGGCTCTTCGCCATGCCGCGATTCCTTGTTGGCATATCGCATGGCGTGTATCGCCACCGCGTCTTTGTTATCGCCGGCGCCATTACCGCGCTGTTCCTTATGCTTTTGGCAGTCTTGCCGGCACTGTTCGCCTCCGACCCCAAGCTTTCCAACACCGTGCCCGCCTATAGCGAGGTGTCCGAAGAGGTCGTGGATGCGCTCGTCCACTCGAGCTCTCTCCCGCTGCTTGTCGCCGCAATTGCATTTTCAATCTGGGGTGTGTTGGCGTACCTACGCTGCTTGGACTACGTCTTGCGCCGCCGCCTTGTTGCCATCGCCGCCATTTGTGCCCTGTGGATGATCGAGGTCATCCTCAAATATAAGTCGTTCACGCCGTTCTATGCCACCGTGCTGTGGTACCTGTACTACGTGCCCATGACGCTCATTCCGCTGATCTACCAGCTGTGCGGTCTGCGCCTCGCGGGTTTGGAACAGCATCGTATGGGGCGTCGGTACCGCACCGTTTTGTGGGTCATGGCTGTCCTGCTTATCAGCTTTGTGCTTACTAACGATGTTCATCAGCAGGTCTTCCATTTCGATCGATCGAGTGGAACCTGGAGCAACGATTACACATATGGTTGGGGCTACGGTACCGTTCTGGTATGGACAGCCTTTAACTTCGTTGCCTTTTTTATCTTGGTAGGACGGTCCTCGTCTTTTCGTATTCAGCGTTTCTCGGGCACGGCCGCGCTTATCCTATTGGGCGGCGCGTTCTTTGCCATTTCATATGCGCTGCGTGTGCCCTGGGCATGGAGGCTTAATTTTTCACTTGTCTACTGCGTCCTGTGCGTGGTGGCGATGGAAATCTGTCTCGATTGCGGTGTCATCCCGTCGTACCACGATATCGCCGGTATTTTCGGCACCTTGCCGCTTGACCTCAAAGTTCTAACGCGTGACCTGCAGGAAGTCTATGTCACGCCAGCGTCAAAGCCAATGCCGGTAGGCGTGCGTGAGGAGTTGCGGGTCCAAGAGCACGGGCACGCTCACGCCTTTGCCGTGGCGTCCGATCCCGATGTAATGTATCGCGCCTTTCCGCTGCTGGGTGGATCGGCTCTCCTTGCCCAGGACGTCTCGGAGCTCAACGAACTCAATCGCGAACTGGCGCATCGTCGCATGGAGCTGCAACGCCAAAATGAGCTGCTTGCCGCCGACTACGACCTTAAGACACATTTGGCAGATCAAGAGGCCGAGACCTTGCTGGTCCAAGACGTGGACCAGGCGCTTGCCCGCGCGTTCGAAGAGATGTACGACCTGCTGAGCTCGCTGCCACCGTTGACCGACGAGGCGTCTTCACACGAGCGTTACCGCATGCTGCAGCGCGCCAAGATGCTCGTCGCCTATTGCAAGCGCAAGGGGTCGCTCACGCTGGCGCAGCACGGGGAGAGCGGCTTTGATCGCGACCGCATTCAGCTCATTGCCAACGAGCTCGCAAGCGACCTGCGCACCATCGATGTCGATTGCGCCTCGATTATCGCCATACGGCGCCCGATGCACTCCAGTACGGTAAGCGCCCTGTACGACTGCGTGTATGACTTTGCGTTTTTTGCCTACACCACCGACCACCCGGCGCTCATGTATCACTTGGGTGACCATGACCGGTGCAGTGTCGAGCTGCGCGCCACGCTTTTTTCCAACGATGATGAAGATCTTTCGCAGACGCCCGCCGCGCAAGAGCTCGAAAGCGCTCTGCAAGGGCGCAACGTGGCATACCGCCTTGAGGGCGAGCCCGGCCAGCTGCGCATGATCGTCTTGATGCCGAGGGCGGGTGAGTAACGATGCAGATTTCGCTCATCCTTCCCCAAATCGTTGCGCTCGATGTTGTCTTTGCCCTGGCTGCGTGTCTGCAGACGATCCACGTCCCGCTCATCGCCTCGCGCCGCTCGTCCTATAACCGTAAGGTGATTTGCGCCTACGAGGCGAGCCTTGTGCTTCACCTGATGATTTCGGCGCTCATCTTATTCGCGTCGTCTGGCTCGTATCTGGTGGCGCCGCTCAATGTTTGCGCCAGGGCAATGGGCGGAGTGCTGTGGCTCGATGCCGCGATCTTTGCCTACGGCGTGGTGCTTATGGTGCACTATCGTCGCCCCGTCATGCTGGCCGAGCTGCTACTCATTGCCGCCGTGACACCGCCGGTGGTTTTTGCCATGGGCTCGGCGTGGGCCGTTGTCCTTATCGCAGAGGGAGCGTTCTTCCTGTTCCGCTCCATCGCGGCGCTCTTGATGGACGTCCGTAACCGCCAGGAAGATATCACTGCGTTCTCGACGATTGAAACCATCAACGTGATTCCCGTGGGCATCCTGTATCTGGACCCGAGGGGCCGTCCGCTGCTCATGAACCGCTGCATGCGAAAAAACCTGGTGGAGCTTCATATGCCCACCGACCTAGGCGATATGAGCGGTACATGGAACGACCTGCGCAAACTCAGTATGCAAATGCCCGAAAGCAGCAGGAACCGCGTGCGCATTAATCTGGACCGCTTTGGTGAGGCGCGCGTTGTGGTCGAGGTTTCTCCGGCCGAGATTCGCTTGTTTGTGCACGATGACGTTATGGTTTCGGGCCGTTCGTTCGAGCGCATTATCGGCCTGGATGTGATAGAGTATGCGCACGCGCATGACCGTCTGGCGCAAGCCAACCACCTGCTTGAGCTTGCGGGCCAAGAGCTCCAGGCCCAGATCGAAGAAGTCAAAAAAGTTGCCGACAATGCGGCCTATCTGCGTATGCGCGCTCGCGTGCACGATGTGATCGGCCAGCGCCTGTCAATCCTTCATCGCTATTTGGAGGAGGGGCGCTTGGACGACGAGTCGCTCGAGCAGATCGACCCGTTGTTGCGCTCGATCGCCGCCGATCTGCGCAGCGGGGGCGACGCCGAACCGGCAGAGCAACTGGGCGATATCGTCCACGCCTTTGGCCTGGTGAGCGTGCAGATCGATGTCGAGGGTGCACTGCCCCAGGACGCACGCGTCGCTGCGGCATTTTTGCAGATTATCCGCGAGGCCTCGACCAATGCCACCAAGCATGCGCAGGCGCATCAGGTCCATGTGTGCCTGTGGCAGGAGGGGACAGATGCCGGCTCCATCGTGCGCATGACTATTTCCAACGACGGGGCCCCGGCCCCCGTATCGTATCGCGAGGGAACGGGTATCCCAGGTATGAGGCATGTCGCGCAAGATCTGGGCGGCAGCCTGGAAGTCCGCCCCGCCCCGCCCTTTACGCTTGCGGTATCCATCCCGCTCGCCTCCAACGCCACGGTCCAAAGGAGAAGCTCATGATTCGCGTGTTAATCGTCGAAGACCAGGCCATCTTGCGCGAGAGTCTCGCGCGCTCCGTTGGCGACCAGCCCGATATGACCGTTGTCGCCGCGATCGCCGACGCCTCGGATGCCTTGGACGTTGTGCTCAAGGAGCGTCCGGACATGATACTGATGGACGTGTGCACCGAACACGATTCAAACGGCATCGTGGCGGCGGCACGC
Organism: uncultured Collinsella sp.; assembly: GCA_900553935.1. GTDB lineage: Bacteria > Actinomycetota > Coriobacteriia > Coriobacteriales > Coriobacteriaceae > Collinsella. The sequence continues at coordinate 1,648 of USFK01000037.1, read as the reverse complement.
ATCAAGGAGCAGCTGCTCGAGTGTCGCATCATTATCATGACAGGCATGCCCGAGATCACCTTTGTGGACCAGGCGCGCGAGGCGGGCGTCGATAGCTTTGTGTATAAGAACGTCGGTATCGACGAGCTATTCGCCGTGATGCGCTCCACGCTGGCGGGCTACTGCACGTTTCCCAAGCCGCCCGAGAGCATTTTCTCCGGCACGGCGGCCCTCGACGATGTCGAGCTGTCGATTTTGCGCCTTGCCTGCGAGGGTAAAAGCCGCCGCGAGATTGCGGCCGAGCTGTTTATGAGCGAGGGCACCATCAAACGCCGCATCTCGGAGATCCTCAACAAGACCGGCTACGACAACATCATGCGCCTGGCCGTGCGCGCGGTGACCGAGGGCAGCATCGTTCCCAACATGGAGCGCTAACGCTCGTTACGCATCGGCATAAAAGCGACGGGGCCGCAGGATCAACTCCTGCGGCCCCGTTTGGTGTGCGCGGATGTGTCCGCCAATCCGCGGCTGTCGTGGTCTACCGCTACGCGATGGTTGCGCTGTAGGAGGCGACGTCCTCGTAGGAATCGGTCAGGTAGGCGTCGATGCCGATGGTCGTGTTGACCAGGTCGTCAAGGCTGTCAAGCTCGCCGCTCGAGAACGTGAATTCCTCGGTGGCGTTGGTGCCGGGCATCAGGTGAGCCGAGAACCAGGGTTCCTTCATGGTGCCGTTGACGTTGGTCTTGCCGGAAGGAGCGTAGAAGGTCAGGTCCTTGTCGCTCTTGTTGGTGATGTTGACGACAAAACCGATGTCGCCCCACTCGTCCTTGAACTTCTCGGTGATGGTGATGGTGCACAGGTCGTCATCGGCAACGGTGACGGCGGGGGAGATTTCAATCTTCTGGACGGCGTCGTCTTCGACGGCCTCGTCGATCTCTTCTTCCTTCTCGGCCGCCTCGCGATCCTTCTTCACCGTGTCGGACAGGTCCTTGTCGGACTTGGTAAAGACAAGATTGCCGTCATCCTCTTCGAGGATGAGCTTGCCGTCCTTGAGCTTCATGTCATGCGACTCGTCTTCGGCGGTGATGGTTACGGTGGTGGCGTCCTTTGCCTCCCATTTAAGGTCGACGACTTCAAGGAACAGGTCGAGGGCACCTGTACCGTCCTCATCGAGAATCAGGACGCAGTGCACACCCCAATCCTCGAGCATCTTCATGTACTCATCGGTCAGTTCTTCGCCCTCCAGGGTTCCACCCGAGAGTTCCCAGCTGCCGACGAAGTTGGCCTTGGGGTCTTTGCCGCCGCCGCTGCAGCCCGTCAGGGCAAAGGCGAGCGCCAGGACGCATGTCAGAAATGCGAGTACGGACTTTTTGAACGTTGTCTTCATGGTGTCCTCCTTTATCGAACGAAACCCATAGAAGCAAATGCGGGGGTGGCGGATCCCCCGCCAATTACCAGATAAAGGGGCTAGGGCCTGGGCGTTCCGCAGTTACTGCAGAACTTGCCGCCGTTTTCGCTGCCGCAGTTGGGGCAGAACCACTTGGCCGGTGCCGGGGCGGGTGCGGGACTGCCACACTCGGAGCAGAACTTGCCGGTGTTGGTGGCGCCGCAGCAGCAGGTCCATGTGCCGGCCGCGGGAGCAGCGGCACGGAATATTTATCATATTCCT
>USFK01000036.1 GCA_900553935.1 uncultured Collinsella sp. | reverse complement strand
TCCGAACACCTCCCCCGTCCGCCTCAATCGGGTATACTTCAGTCATTGTGAAAAGCCCTAGGGCTTTTAGCGGCTGCGGGTACCTGTACCTTCAGCCGCATTTTTCTTATCTTTTGGAGCCGATATGGGAGATTCCGGCACCGCCACAACAAGGGAACGGCCACTCATCGGCGCCGCCCAGCAAGTCCGCCACCTCAAGGACCGAGGGGTCCGCTTCGAGCTGACAGACGAGCGGGAGGCCGAGCGGTTCCTGCGAGAGAGCAACTTCTTCTTCAAGGTGAAGGCGTTCGCGAAGTGCTTCTCCCGCTACACCAACCCCGACTCGGAGCACTTCGGCTCCTACATCAACCTCGACTTCGCCCACCTCGCCGAGCTCACGAGGCTCGACCACCACCTTCGCGAGACAGTCCTCTCCCTCACACTCGACATCGAGCACTACATGAAGGTCGAGCTCAACAAGATGATCATGGACGAGGGAGACGATCCCTACGAGCTCATGGCGTCCTTCTTCAATTCCGAGCGCGAGAGAAAGGTCAGGGTACTCGAGAAGAGGGTCGATCTCGACTCTGTTCGGTCGAAAGCCCCGACGGTCATGGGCCTGTCCGGAGACCTGGCCGCCCAGGACGCCGAGACCGTCATCTCCGCTCTAGCCTCCATTCTGCACCTTGCATCGGATTCGCTCGACGGGATAGACCCCGAGCACACCGAGAGGAGTCTCGCCGGGCTGGGAGGGTCCTCATACACCCGCGGGCTCATCGAGAAGTACGGAGACCCTGGACACATGGCGGTCGAGGAGCTGGGGATCGACCGCGAGCTCGTGTCACTCACTAAGAGAGCGCCCATCGTCCACGACTTCACCGCCCTCGCCCTCTGCTACATGCACATAGCCAAGAGCGAGAACGCAAGAGGGGACGCCGCCGGGCAGCTCCGAGCCCTGCGCAGACGATTCATGGCGCACAGGGACTACTTCTCCAAGCAGGGCGAGCTGAAGAACGGCCTGGCCATGCTCAGCGAGGTCATGGACAAGACGGCTGACCGGCTCTCACGGCCATAGCGGACACGTCTCGTAGCACCAGAAGTCAGCTCTCCGCATCCATCACCGCCCAGCCCACAGGCGCAATACTCGGAATAGATATTAGACAAGAGGGACAGGTGGCCTGATAGTCCCCCGATTTTGTCCTGCGCTGCATCGAGGCGGAGGCATATACCGCCTTTCGAGCGCGCGTGACGCCGACGTATAGCAGGCCGATTTCCTCGATAAGCCCGTCTGGCGCTCTGCGCATCGACCCGAAGGCAAAGGGAGCCCAGAAGCTTGACGCTGCCATCAAGGCATGGCAGGACGCACAGGAGAACCTCAAGTCGGGGAAGATGACTCGGGACGGTTACGGTCTCCGGCGCGTCTCGTTCAAATGACCAGAGCGGTTTGGGAAAGCGAATAAGCTCCCTTTCCGCCTGCCACACCCTCGCATATCCGCCACTCACCGAGCATCGCTGACTGCGGTTTCCCCCATTGCATGGGACGTAAATTTCAAAATTCCGCGCACATCCCGGCGCCAAACCACGTTATGCCCTATAGGAGGTGAGGGAAGAGAATGCAAGGCTTTCCATACGGCAGCAACGGCAGGACGGACGCGCCAGGCCGCGAAAACGACTCTTTGGTGGGGCGCTTCGCAGAGGAGCACTACGACGAGGTATACCGCTACTGCGCGCGAAGGCTCCCCTCGAAAGAGGATGCCCGAGACGTGACTCAGGAGGTGTTCCTTCGACTCGTGCGGAGCGATGCGCTATACGCCGAGCATGGAAAGCCCCTCGCGTATCTCTACACCTGCGCGCGCAACGTCTGTGCCGACTTCTACCGAGGCCAAAAACCGGTTGGCACCTTGGACGAGGACGATGCGCCGGCAATTCCTGACGCGCGGCATGTGGACATGGACGGACGGCTGATCATGGCAGATGCCCTTGCCCGCCTTACGGAAGAGGAGCGCGAGGTCATCGAGCTGCGCTACGGCCAGGACCTGCCTATGTCCGACATCTCCGCCGTGACGGGGAAGTCGAGGTTCGCCCTCTATCGAATCGAGCGGCGCGCGCTCGGCAGGCTCAAGGAACTGATGGGAGAAGGCCATGAATGACTCGAAGCTAAAGGATGCGCTGAGGAGCTACTACGCCGCTGACGCGGCATCCCCCGACGCTTCGGCGCGCAAGCGCACCTTGCTGCTCGTGGAAGCAGAGGCGGCTCGCGCCTGCGGAGGCGCGAGGGAGGCGGGTTACATCCCGCTCTGGCGGTTCGTCGCGAGCCAGGTTCGGTTCGTGCGTCCCTGGGCATGGATGCTCCAGATCGCGCTTCTGGCATGCATGCTCGTTCTCGTCGGTGAGATCGGCCCGCACTCGGGAAGCCCCATCGTCGTCATGGCGGCATCGGCCCTCTCGGTTGCCATAGCGGCACCATCGGTATTCAAGAGCTTCGAGACCCGCGTCTGCGAGATGGAGTACTCATGCCGGTTCAGCTGCGTGCAAGTGCTGGCGAGCAGGCTTTTGCTTTTCGGCCTGGCCGACGTGCTTTGGATTACGCTCGCCGTTGCGGCAGTGCCAACGCTCGCGGGAATCGACGCGCTTCGCGTACTGCTGTACGCATGCACGCCGTTCTTCTGCTCGTGTGCCACCTGCTTCTATGCGGCGCGCCGTCTGCCGGGCAACTCGCTCGTCGCCAGCGTCGCTCCCGCGATGTCCGTACTCGCGGCGCTCTGGCTGCTGAGCGCGACGTTCCCCCTCTGGTACGAGGGTGCGTCTCTCGCCGTATGGGTCGCGGCGCTCATGGCCTCCATGGCGCTCGCCGCCCTGGAGGCGTCAAGGCTCATGCGCTGCGTCTCGGGCGGCCTCTCGCCACACCTGTCAAAGGCGGCGCTCTAGCTCTCCTCCTGCTTATCTGCAACATCGAACGAAGGACAAGGAACGAACATGGAACTCAGGCTCGACAGGCTCACCAAGCAGTTCGGCAGCCATATCGCTGTCGATCGCGTGAGCTTCAGCTTCACGCCCGGCGTCTACGGCCTACTCGGGGCCAACGGCGCGGGCAAGACCACGCTCATGCGCATGATATGCGACGTCATGAGGCCGACATCGGGAAGCGTGCTGTTCGGGGGCACCCCCATAGACCAGCTTGGCGACGGCTATCGGGCGCGCCTCGGGTACCTGCCCCAGGACTTCGGCTACTACCCGGATTTCACGGCTTGCGACTTCATGATGTACCTGGCATCGCTCAAGGGGCTCACCGCGCAGCAGGCGAAAGTGCGCACGCGCGAACTCTTGGGCGTTGTCGGCCTCGCAGAGGCCGCAAAGCGGAAGGTCAAGACCTTCTCCGGCGGCATGAAGCAGCGGCTCGGCATCGCCCAGGCGGTGCTCAACGACCCGTCCGTCCTCGTGCTCGACGAGCCCACCGCGGGGCTCGACCCCAAGGAGCGCGTCCGCTTCCGCAACCTCATATCCTCTCTCGCCCAAGACAAGATCGTCATCCTCTCCACGCACATCGTCTCGGACGTGGAGTACATCGCCGACGAGATTCTCGTGATGCGCGCTGGCGGCATCATCACGACGGGCACGGTCGAAGAGATCACGGGGGACATCAGGGGATGCGTCTGGGAGTGCGCTGTCGCTCCGAGGGAGGCAGACGCCATGTCGGCATCGCTCACGGTGGGCAACATCCACTACGCCCAGGACGGCTCTGCCATCGTTCGCGTGGTGGCGCAGCAGCGTCCGCATCCGAGTGCGCGCGCCGTGGAGCCGACGCTGGAGGACGTCTACCTCTACCTCTTCCAAGAGCAGTCCGGGTGCCTGCCGGTTTCGCAAACGAAAGCGGAAGTGGGGCAGGACGCAATCGCACGCAGGAAAGGAGCGCACCGTGGGTAGCCTCATCAGATACGAGCTCAAGAAGATGCTCTCAAGGCGCGTCTCGCAGGTCTCTATAGCAGCCGTCCTGGTGTTGGTCGCGGTCATAGCCTTCTTCTACGTAACGTCCCAGTACGCCCTCGAACCCAAGGAGATGGGCACCGAATTCGAGGGCACTGCCGCCATCGCCCAGATAAAGGCAAACGCGGAAGCGCTCGCAGGCCCCATCACCGACAAGAAGGCCACCGAGGCGCTCCGCGAGTTCAAGGAGTTCGTCGGTCCGGACGGCGAGGTCAAGGAAGAGTACAGAATGGACAGAAAGCCCTACGGGGAAAAGGCGGACGAGTACTGGGAGTTCAGAGCGAAGAACGGCTCCCTTATGGCGCTGCTGACAAGCCCTTGGATGCAAGACAACCAGATGCCCGTGTCCGCGGTAGCCACTATCGACACGACTGGCACCGTCGACCTCTACGGACAAGTCCGCTCGAAGATAGTCTCCGAGCTCCACGCGAACGGGGCCCTCTCGTACAACGACGAGGAGAGGGCGTTCTGGAGCGAGAAGGCGCAAGGTGTGCACACGCCCATCGAGTACGGATACGCAGGAGGGTGGGCGGAGTTCCTCAACCTCGCCCAGTTCCTCATATTCGCGATGCTCGCAGTCGTGATAACGTGCGCATCGGTGTTCAACGGGGAGTACCGGGCCAAAACCGACGCCATCCTGCTGTCCACCAAGTTCGGCAAATCAAGGCTCGGGCGCGCGAAGGCGGCAGCCTCTGTGATCGCGGCAAGCGCCATATACTGGGTCTTCACACTCGTCTTCCTGGCAATACCGCTCGTCTTCTACGGAGCCGACGGCGCAGGTCTACCCATCCAGATCTGCAACATCACATGCACCTACGGCATAAGCCTGTCAGCCGCCGCCCTCATATGCTGCCTCGTCGGGTATCTCGCAACCCTCGCCCTCCTTGGGATAGTGCTTGCGCTGTCGGCCAAGGTAGACAGCCCCATGGGAATCCTCGCAGTCGGCGTTGCTCTCATCTTGATTCCGATCTTCGTGCCGACGATGACGAGCAGCATCGCGAACCACATCATCTACCTGTTCCCCTACGACGCACTGAACCCCTTGAACCTCTTCGACATGGTCTCGTACGCCATAGGCCCTGTCGTGGTCGAGCTCCCCGTGTTCCTCGCTGCTTTCTACCTTCTGCTTTTCGCGGCGGGCATTGTTCTCGCGATAAGGACGTTCAAGCGCCATCAGGTTGCCTGATGATGTCAAGCAGAGCCGTTGCCGCCAAGAATGCATGAATCGGCGAACCTTCGAGTGATTGCGTACCATCTGGGCGAAGGTGGATTGTCTGAAGGCGGGAGTTAATCCCGCCTTCTTGTTATCGCGCCGCCGATTTAGCTCGCAACGCCCTGGCCTGCGGGTGCCAGCCCCGAAATTTACTCCCTCTTTCTGACCTGCGGAAACTCACGTATGTCAGGGCGAAATCCTCTCCGATTCGCCTCTGGCTGTTAGGGTTTAGGGCTGAACGTTGCGCAACTGCGCCCTGGCCCGACCGTAAAACCTCTCTAACTTCTTTCCCCGCCGCCTTCAAACACAAAGCCGGGGTGCCCTCCACATGGAAGGCGCCCCGGCTTATTCGTTACCCAATGCGAAAAGCGGCTCTCAAGTTAAGGCCAAAGCAGACCGCCTTATGCCAAGAACTCCTTGGTGGTTGCCACGATGTTGGCGGCGTCCAGGCCATACTTGTGCAGGAGCTCGGCGCCCGGGCCGGACTCGCCGAAGGTGTCGTTGACGCCGATCTTCTTGAGCGGCGTCGGGCACTGCTCGCACAGAACATCGGCAACGGCGCTGCCCAGGCCACCGATCACGGAGTGCTCCTCGACGGTCACGACGTGGCCGGTCTTGGTGGCGCTCTTGACGATCAGGTCGGCATCGATGGGCTTGATGGTGTGCATGTTGATGACCTCGGCATCGATGCCCTCGGCAGCAAGCTGCTCAGCGGCCTCGAGAGCCTCGCCGACCATCAGGCCGCAAGCGATGATGGTGACGTCGGCGCCCTCGCGCATGACGATGCCCTTGCCCACCTCGAACTTGTAGGTCTCGGGGTCGTTGATGACCGGCGAGGCCAGACGGGCAAAGCGCATGTACACGGGGCCGTCGCACTCGTAGGCGGCGCGCGTCACGGCGCGGGCCTCCACGTCGTCGGCGGGAACAATCACGGTCATGCCGGGGATGACGCGCATCAGGGCGATATCCTCGCAGCACTGGTGTGTGGCACCGTCCTCGCCCACCGAGATACCAGCGTGCGTGGCACCGATCTTAACGTTGAGGTGCGGGTAGCCGATGGAGTTACGAACCTGCTCAAAGGCGCGACCGGCAGCGAACATGGCAAAGGTACTCGCGAAGGCAACACGACCGGTGGTCGCGATACCGGCGGCGACGCCCATCAGGTTGCTCTCGGCAATGCCCACATCGAAGAAGCGGTCGGGGCAGGCCGCCTTGAACTTACCGGTCTGCGTGGCGGCGGCCAGATCGGCGTCGAGGACCACAAAGTCATCGTGCTCGTTGGCGAGCTCGACGAGGGCCTCGCCGTAGCTTACGCGCGTGGCGATTTTCTTGACGTCTGCCATCCTAGAGCTCCTCTCCGGCGGCCGTGAGCTCTGCCATGGCCTGCTCAAACTGTTCATCATTGGGGGCCTTGCCGTGCCAACCAACCTGGTTCTCCATAAAGGACACGCCCTTGCCCTTCAGGGTCTCGGCGATAATGGCGGTCGGCTGGCCCTTGGTAGCGCGAGCCTCGGCAAAGGCGGCGCGGATCTGATCGAAATCGTTGCCGTCGGCAAGCTCCACCACGTGGAACTTAAAGGCGCGGAACTTGTCGGCGAGCGGCATGGGGTCGTTGACCTCCTCGACGGGACCGTCAATCTGAAGGCCGTTGTGGTCGACGATCACGCAGAGGTTATCGAGCTGCTGGTTGCCGGCAAACATGGCGGCCTCCCAGACCTGGCCCTCCTCGCTCTCGCCATCACCCAGCAGGGCGTACGTGCGATAAGTATCGCCCCAGTGCTTGGCGGCAACGGCCATGCCCACGGCGGCGGAAATGCCCTGGCCGAGCGAGCCGGTGGACATGTCGACGCCCGGGGTGTCGTTCATGTTGGGGTGACCCTGCAGGTGGCTGCCGATGTGGCGCAGCGTCTCAAGATCCTCCTTGGGGAAGAACCCGCGCTCGGCGAGCACGGCGTACAGGCCCGGAGCGCAATGGCCCTTGGAGAGCACAAAACGGTCGCGATCGGCCTTGCGGGGATCGGACGGGTCGACGTTCATTTCCTCAAAGTACAGATAGGTCATGATGTCGGCAGCACCGAGCGAACCGCCCGGATGGCCGGACTTGGCAGCGTGCACGCCGGTGACGATGCCCTTCCTTACCTCGTTGGCAACCTTTTTGAGCTCTTCGTCGCTCATTGTGCCTTCCTTTCATCCTCTTTAGACAAGATGCGCACGGCACCGAAGGTAATCCCAACACAGCCGCAATGCACGTACGTCATTCATTATGCTGGAAACTGATGGCTTTACCAGAGTTTTTATCATTATTTGAACAATTTAGCAGGCAGAACCGCTGATGAAACGGTTTATCAATGTGAACGTCTTTTGGATGGAACGCGGTCGCCCCTACGCGCTAATGTCCTTGAATCCCTCGCCGAAGGCTTCCGTAACGTCAGCGACCGTCACAATGGCGTGAGGATCGCGCTCGCGCACGATCGTCTTAAGGGTATTGAGCTCTCGACGGCTCACGATGACCATGATCACCGGCTTCTCGGCACCCGAATACATGCCAGTCGCCTTAAACTTGGTACAACCACGACCCAGGCCATACATAATATCGGCAGCGATATCAGGGAACTTGTCCGAGATGATGAGTACCATACGACGCTTGTTGCCGCCATCGACCACGGCATCGATCACGTAGCCGCTAATGACCATCGAAAGGCCTGCATATAGTGCATTTTCGATTGAAAAGACCGGAGCCGACAGCGCACATACGGCAACATCGATCGCCATGACGGTCGAGCCCACGGGCAGCGAGGTATTACGCGAGATGATTTGGCCAATCGTGTCCGAGCCGCCGGTGTTGGCGCCGGCGCGCAGCACCATGCCATAACCGATGCCCGTGATGATGCCGCCCCACATAGCGGGCAGCATCAGATCGGCATGTGCCAGCGGCGCCACAAACGGAGCGAACAGGTCGGTGAAAAAGCCCAGCAGCACAAAGCCTGTCGCCGTCTGCACCACGTAGAACATGCCGCCCTCGCGCATAACGACCAGCAGCAGCAAGGCGTTCATCACGATCGTCTGAATACCAACGGGAAGCGATAGACCGCGCGATGCGCCGACCGCCTGGATAATGGTGGCAAGGCCCGTAACGCCACCGGCAGCAAGGCCGTTAGGAATCAAAAACAGGTCGGTCGCAATAGCGGCCAGAGCGCACCCCAACATAATCTGGGGCAGGTCGTGAAAGAAGTTCATCGAAAGAATGCGCTTAATGTCCAGACGATATGCCATGCTGCCTCCCTCAAAAAAGCGCACCCCATCGGATGCGCTTTGAACTTCTTCTTGTATTCGATTCTACCGATTCGCCGGACAAAAACCACCCCTGCGCAGGGTTTATTCCGAATACAAACCCGTCCAACCGTTGGGCTTAGCATCGGCTTGAAGCCGCCCGATGTTTTAGATCTCCGAGCCTTCTACATCGGCGTTGCCGGTAGCCCAACGGTGATAGCCAATCACAAACGGATCCAAATCGCCATCGTCAAGAACGGCCTCGACGTTGCTGGTCTCCACGCCCGTACGCAGGTCCTTAACCATCTGGTACGGGTAGAGCACGTAGCTGCGGATCTGGTTGCCAAAACCAATCGTGGTCTTGGGTCCGCGAATCTCGTCCAGGGCCTCGGCACGCTTCTCGAGCTCAATCTCGTACAGGCGAGCCTTGAGGATCTGCATGCACGCGGCCTTGTTCTGGATCTGGCTGCGCTCGTTTTGGCAGGTAACCACAATGCCGCTGGGGAAATGCGTCACGCGCACGGCGGAGTCGGTGGTGTTTACGCCCTGGCCACCCGGGCCACTTGCGTGGTACACGTCGACGCGGATGTCGTCGGGGTTGATCTCGATATCGATATCGTCGGGCAGCACCGGAATGACCTCGACGCCGGCAAACGTGGTCTGGCGGCGCTTCTTGTCGTCGGTGGGGCTAATGCGCACCAGGCGGTGGACACCGGCCTCGGCGCGAAGCATGCCAAAAGCATCCTTGCCTTCGACGGTAAAGGTCGCGCGATCAATGCCAATGACCTCGGCCGCGGGGCAATCGTTGATGGTGACCTTCCAACCGCGGCGCTGGCAGTACTTCATGTACATCTTAAAGAGCATGAAGGTCCAATCCTGGGCCTCCAAACCACCCTGCCCGGGCTTGATGGTCACAATGGCATCGCCATGGTCGAACTCCCCGGTAAACCAGCTCGCAAGCTCGAGCTCGTCGATGGCGCGGGCCAGGCGTTCTGCCGTAGCGGCAGCCTCCTCGCGCAATGCGACGGCGTCGGGGTCATCCCCCATCTCCTCGGCAAGCTCCAGCGCAGCGCGGGCATCGGAAAGCTCGCCGCGCGCGGTGTCCACGGCAGCGATATCTTCCATGGTGCGCGCGATCTCCTCCATCGTGGCGCGAGCGGCATCGGCGTCGTCCCAAAAGCCCGGGGCGACGCTTTTGGCCTCGAGCTCCGTTACGCGGGTGCGCTTCTCGTCCAAATGGAGGTACGACTCAACCTCACCGAGCCGGTCACCGGGAAGGAATCC
>USFK01000035.1 GCA_900553935.1 uncultured Collinsella sp. | reverse complement strand
TCGGCGCCCGTTCGCTTTCGGCGGCAGCAGCGCGCCTACCCCAGGTTGAGCCCTCGGCGCCAACGCACGTCATCGGACGCAACACGCGCGAGGCCATGCGCTCGGGTGTGGTTTTGGGCGAGGTAGCCCGCATCGACGGAATGCTCGACATGGTGCTTGCCGAGATGCGCGCGACCAAGGCCGCGGGGGAGGGCGATGTGCCCATCGTCATTACCGGCGACGATGCCGAGGCACTTGCGGCGCTGGTCGGCCATAGCCTGACGGTAGACGACGCGCTGACGTTGCGGGGTCTCGCCGAGCTCTACCGCATCAACCAAAAGCCCCGCCGCGCGTAGGGCGAGGGGCTGGTGGGATAAGCGCCCCTACCTTTCACCTGCTACAATGGGCCAAACTATTGCGATTGCGGAGGTGTCTGCCATGTCGGACGATCTTCATCAAACCGCGTCGGGCAAGCGCCGCGACGTTATTAGCTGGGACGAGTTCTTTATGAGCGTGGCCATCGCCGCGCAGCGCCGCAGCAAGGACCCCAACACGCAGGTGGGAGCGTGCATCGCCAGCACCAACCACCGCATCCTTTCGGTGGGTTACAACGGCACGCCCTCGGCGCTCAACGACGACTTTTTCCCGTGGGGTACGAGCGATGACCCGCTGCAGGACAAGCACAACTACGTGGTCCATGCCGAGGCCAACGCCGTGCTCAACTACCGTGGCTCGCTCAAGGACCTCGAGGGTTCCACGGTTTACGTCACGCTGTTCCCGTGCCACGACTGCGCCAAGATCCTGGCGCAGGTGGGCGTGGGCGAGGTCGTCTACCTGGACAATAAGTATGCCGACACCGATGACGGCCGTATCAGCCGCCGCATCCTCGACTCCTGCGGCATCAGCTACCGCCAGGTTATCGTCGATGTTCACATCGGCACCGAGGGGCAGGCTCAGCAGTAGCGCGTGGCAACGCCAGCTGGCAACAAAAGGCGGCCAAAAGAGCCCCGTCCCAAATTGACTACTCGTGAAAGTCGCGTCTGCGCGCATGGACGGCTCGTGAGCGGGTACACGGCTGTAGTAACATAGCTTCTGTCCGCGGGCGCGCCCGCGTAATTGTGAGAAAGGAGCCCCTGTGGCTGTTAACGAAGAGCTGCTTAAGAAGGTTCTTGAAGAGATTCGCCCCAATCTGCAGGCCGACGGCGGCGATATGGAGTATGTGGGCGTTGACGACGAGGGCGTCGTCAAACTGGAGCTGCAGGGCGCTTGCGCCGGCTGCCCCATGAGCTCGTTGACCCTGTCCATGGGTATCGAGCGCATCCTGAAGGAGCATGTGCCCGGCGTTACCCGCGTTGAGCAGGTCAATGCTTCCGGCGAGGCCGAGGACCTGTACGACGAGTACGCGCCGTTCTAAGATGCGAAAGCTGCGGACGGTACGCTTCGCATAGACGTTACGCCCAAATATGCGGCTGCGAGCGTAAGGCCCGCGGCCGCATTTGTATGTAGGGAGTAGGAGGGTCGACATGCTCAACGACTTCTACCATATGCTTGATCCTGTCGCGATTTCGGCGGGCCCCATCACCATCTACTGGTACGGCCTGGCCTACGTGGTCGGCGCTCTGCTCACGGCGGTCGTCATGTACCGCACGCAGCGTCGCTGGGGCTTTAACATCACGATTGACGACCTGACGAGTGTCGTGGTCGGCGTGGTCTTTGGCCTCATTATCGGTGCGCGCCTGTTCTACGTCGTCTTTTACGGTGATGGCTACTACTGGGCGCACCCGCTCGAGATCTTTGCCACCAACGAGGGCGGCATGAGCTTCCATGGCGGCTTGGTGGGCGGCATTATCGGCGGCATCATCGTGTGCCGCATGTATAAGCTCGATGCCTGGACTTTGGCAGACCTTGCCGTCATAGGCGCGCCGCTGGCCTTGTGCCTGGGCCGTTGTGCCAACTTTGTCAACGGTGAGCTGTGGGGCAAGCCGACCGATCTGCCATGGGGCGTGGTCTTCGGTGGCACCGCGGGCGATATGCCGCGTCACCCCTCCCAGCTCTACGAGGCATTTCTTGAGGGCATCGTGCTCTTTTGCATTCTGCAGGTGCTCAGCCGCAAAAAGCCGCTACTGCCCCAAGGCACGTTTATGGGCGTCTTTGTGATGGGCTACGGCATCGTCCGCTTCCTCATTGAGTTTGTGCGCGTGCCCGATGCCCAGCTGGGCTATCTGCTGGGCGGCGTCATCACGATGGGTCAGCTGCTGAGTCTGCCGCTCGTAATCGCGGGCCTGGCGCTCATCATCTTCGCCCGACACCGCAATCGCCCCCAGCGCATCTACCTCGACGCCTAACCACCACAAAGGGGACAGGCACCTTTGTGGTGGTTCGCTGGGCAACGATGACAGAACCGTAACGTTTCCCCAGATAAAACCTGCCAAAATAAACCTGTCCCTTTTTGGCAGGTTTCTAGAAAGGCTCTTTGGACTGTGAAGGATTCCGACCTCTCCACAACGGCTGCGCGCGACGCGGCCCGCATCGTCTGGTTTAAGCGCTACCCCGCCAAGCAGACGCTCATCGCATTTCTGCTCGCGCTGTTGGCGACCACGGCGTTTTCCATCGATCCCGCCCCGGTGTCGAGCAACGCAGTCTTGGCGATTGACCCCAAAGCCTCGGGCATGCTGTACGTGTGCTACGAGGTGCTCCTCTCGTTTGCCGGCCATACCGACGCGGTCATGCTGCTTGCGCTTGCCTGCCTGCTCACGCTGCCGTTTCGCTACGTGTTCTTTGGCCGTGGCGACACCTGGCGTCCATCGATCATTCTGCCGTCGCTGTTTTTCGCCATCTGCATGGTGTTCGGCCGCAGCTACGACCTCACCGACTCGGCCGAGATTGTTCTTGGCGACAAGGCCCGCATCATCTGCGCCTGGATTGGCGGCGCGGGCTGGATGCTCCTAGCGATCGTGGCCTTCTATCTGGCTTTTGAGTGTCTGGATTGGCTGAGCTCCCGACGCATCCCGTTTTCCGAGGCGCACTTTGGCCGCATATGGCGTGTGGCTCACGCCGTGCTCTCGGTCCATCCCTTTGCCGGGCCCTTCCTGGTGCTTATGATCGCCTGGGCGCCCACGCTCATCGCTTCGCTGCCCGGCCTTTTTATGGGAGATACGGGTGCGCAGATTCGCCAGTGGTTCAACTATCCCAACGGCACGAGCGACTACCTGCGCCTACTCAACCCCAACGTGCTGCTCAACGGGCATCATCCCGTAGTGCACACGGCCATTATCGGCTCGTGCGTTCAACTGGGGCTTTCGCTGTTCAACAGCGCTAACGCGGGCCTCATCATCTATACCTGCGCTCAGTTCGTCATCACGGCCGCCTGCATGGCCTATTCCATCTCGTCGCTTCGCAAGCTGGGCGTGAGTCTGCCGGTCCGCGGCGTCATCTTGCTGTTCTTTGTGTTTATGCCCATGTTCTCCAACTACGCGGCCCTGCTTACCAAAGATGTGCTGTTTGCCGACGCGTTTTTGGTGCTGTTGGTGCAGACCGTGAAGCTCGTGGCCTGCGGCCTGCCCCGTCGCGATGCCAATGCCGAGCGTGCGGGCGAACAGAGGCCCGTGCTCTTTGCGCGCCATGACTGGCTGCTGCTCGCTCTGGGTGCCATGAGTTCCACGTTTCTGCGCAACGGCGGCCTGGTGTTTCCCCTGGCGGCATGCGTAATCGCGGCGGCGTTTTGCGCATGGGACGCGCATGTGGCTCGTCGTGCAGTCAAGCAGGCCGGTGCTGCGCCTTCGGGCGCCATCTCGCGTTTCCGCTGGGTGGGAGTTCTTGCGGTGCTTGGACTCTGCCTTGCCTCTAATATGTACTTCACCAAGGTCTTTATGCCGGCGCACGACATTACGCCTGGTTCCAAGCGCGAAATCCTCTCGATTCCGTTCCAGCAGACGGCTCGTTTCGTCCAAAAGCACGACGGCCTCAACTCGGGTGTCAACCCTACGGTTAAGGAGGACGGCACTATCGTGGAGGCTCCTTGCGACGGCTTGGTGACCGACGATGAGCGTGCCGTGATCGACCGTGTGCTCAAGTACGACAATCTGGGCCGCCGTTACAACCCCGACAAGTCCGACGCCGTCAAGAACTGCTTTAACGAGTACGCCTCGCAGGAGGACATCAAGGCCTATTTTGAGGTCTGGGCGCAGATGTTCAAAAAGGATCCCGAGTGCTACATCTCGGCGCTTATCAATAACTACTACGGCTACTTTTATCCGAGTGCCCGCGATGCGTGGGTCTACAGCACGGCGCGCAGTGCCGAGATTATGGCGAAGCCCGATAACCTCAAGTACTTTGACTTCCATCCGGTCGATAGCAAGGTTGTGCGCTGGTGCGACCACCTGATCAACCTGCATCGCGTGGCGGTGCAGCGCATTCCGTTTATCTCGCTCACCATGAGCTCGGCCACCTATGTGTGGATCATGATCGCCGTGGTGGTCTATCTGCTACGTCGTCATTCATGGCGCGGTCTGGCCATTTGGTTGCCGCTGCTGGGCGTGCTTGCCGTGTGCCTGATCGGTCCCTGCAACGGTTCGACCTATATGCGCTACCTGTATCCGGTTATCGCCTGCATGCCCTTTGCCATCGGCGCCACCATCACTCGCAGCGACCTCCTCTGGTCCTAATTTGGTGCAAAGGGGACAGGTTGCTTTGCACCAAAGGATGGCATCATCACGACGCCTTCATTTTGGGGTTTATCTCGCAGGCCAGTAGGTATATCATAACGACGTTTGTTTATATTGCCCGAGCATCTGCGCTGGGCTTTAGGTCAAAACCGATAGGAGACACGTATGTCCGGACACTCTAAGTGGGCCACAACCAAGCATCGTAAGGGCGCGCAGGACGCCAAGCGTTCCGCCCTCTTCTCCAAGCTGAGCCGCAACATCACCGTTGCTGCCCGTCTCGGCGGTGACCCGCTGCCCGAGAACAACGCCAGCCTCGCCGCTGCCGTTGCTAAGGCCAAGGCTCAGTCCATGCCCAAGGACAAGATCAAGTCCGCTATCGACAAGGCCTTTGGTTCGGGTGCCGATGCCGCCGTCTACGAGAACATCGTGTACGAGGGCTATGGTCCCGCCGGTGTCGCCGTCTATGTTGACTGCCTGACCGACAACCGCAACCGTACTGCCGCCGATGTCCGTTCCGCCTTCTCCCACGCTGGTGGCAACCTGGGCACCTCCGGCTCCGTCGCCTTCCAGTTTGAGCGCAAGGGCCAGATCGTCGTCGCCAAGGAGATCCTGGACGAGAACGCCAAGAAGGAGACCATGATTGCCAACGGTGCTGCCGGTGACGAGGATGAGTTCATGATGGCCATCGCCGAGGCCGGTGGCGAGGACTACGAGGACGCCGGCGAGGAGTGGATCGTCTGGACCGCTGCTAACGACGTCATGGCTGTCTCCAAGGCACTCGAGGAGCAGGGCGTCCAGGTCAAGGGTTCCGAGACCACCATGGTTCCGACCACCCCGACCGAGGTCTCCGGTACCGACGCCAAGAAGGTTCAGCGCCTCATCGACCGTCTCGAGGAGCTCGACGACGTCCAGGACGTCTACAGCACCATGGACATGACCGACGAGGTCATCGCTGCCCTCGAGGAGGAGTAGCGCCTGCACGGGTTAAGCCGTGCATATCTGGGCATAATGAAGCGAGCATGCAAGCCTCGTGGAATAGATGAGCCGGATCCGCGTGCGTATGGCACCGGACCCGGCTCTTTTATAATGATGCGAATCGTTTTGCATTCTGTGGATCGAGATTTGAAGGGAGCGCCGCATGCGCGTGCTCAAACGAGCCCTAGCGATCGTGTATCTTGCCGCCGCCATCGTGGCGCTGGGTACGCTTGTCTGCCAGTTCTGGGGGCCATATACCTACCGCTTTATGCTGCTGATGCGTGACCCCATGCCGCGCATTGTCGTTACAGTGTGCGGCGGTGTCGTGGCGCTTGGCGTGCTGGCGGTCTTCTTCCGCCTGATGTTTGCTCGCCGCGAGCCGTCCTGCGTGCATCCTGCGGGGGAGCGCAATATCGAGGTCACCCTTGCGGCTCTCTCCTCGTGTGCCCGCGCTGCTGCCGAACGCGATGACCGCGTGATGGTCGAGCATATCGAGGCGCGTGTTCAGGGTTCCGACGAATCGCACGTTCGTTTTAAGGTCGAAGCCATCGCGCTCGATGATAAAGACGTCGCTTCCCTTGCCACTGCGATGCAGCAGCGTATCGAGCGGGCCTGCGACACCATGCTCGGTACGCCGGGCACGACTGCGCGCGTTCGCTTTTTGCCGTCCAAGACTACCGTCCAGACCGTGGAGGTTTCCGGTGAGTGATACCAACCAAGACAAGACCGCCCGCACGCCGCGCCTGACGATCGATCAGAACGCTATGCCGGCAGGCGAGTCCGCCGACACCAAGCCCGAGGCCGGCGAGCAGCACGACAGCGCCGCCAACGACTTTGACGAGGCCATGGGTCTCATCAAAGGTACGGGCGCTGCTATCTGGAGCTACGCCGTGCGCCACCCCAACACTACGCTCGGCGCCGTGGCAGGCTTTATCCTCGCCGTGCTGGTACTTACGTTGGGCCTGTGGGACACGCTCGTCATCGCATTCTTTGTGCTGATCGGCGCCGTGATCGGCCAGATTCGCGACGGCGAGAACGGTATCGTTAACTTCTTCGGCCGTCTGTTTAGCGGCCGCTAATATGTATTCGACTGTCGCATCCGTGGCAGGCATAAGGAGGAACCATGGCTTTTAACACGAAGGTCGATGTGGCCGATACCGAGCTCGAGACGAACGAGGCCGTCGCCGCCGAGGCGGAGGACGTAACGCTCGAGGACAAGGCGCTCGTCGAGGCAGAGTCCGAAGACGAGGCGGACGAGGATGACGAGGAGGCGGACGAGTCCGAGGACTCGCTGACCTATTCCAACGGCGTGATTGAGAAGATCGTCGCCATGGCCACCCGCGAGGTGCCGCACGTTCTGGGCATGAAGGGCAACCTCATGCACTTTGTGCAGGAGCAGTTTGGTGCCGAGAACCTGACCAAGGGCGTGACGGTCGAGGTCACCGACGACAACCGCGTGGTCGTCAACATCTCGGTCATCATCGAGTACGGCGCCTATGCGCCTGCGATCTTTGACGACGTTAAGGCACGTGTCACCGAGCGCCTTGCCGCGATGACCGGCCTTGAGGTGGCGGGCGTCAATCTGCGCATCGAGGATGTCATCACCCCCGAGGAGTACGAGCACCGCACCAGCCAGCACGAATAACCTTCCAAAAAGGGACAGGTTTGTTTTGGCAGGTTTTATCTGCGAAAACATTAAACGGCCGACCGCGCAAGCAAAAGCGTGGCCGGCCGTTTTTGTACGCTCCCGATATAGTCATACCGCTCGTCTAACTAAGGGTTGCAATCCCCACGTTCCGCGTTACTCTAATGGGCGCATTGTTTCCAAATTGTTAACGAGGGGTTGCCGTAATGGCCGACGAGCACGAAACAGAAAGCAAGGCATGGGCGATTGAGGCCGCTGCGGCAGAGGCGGCATCGCGTGCTGCAGAGGAGGTGCATCGTCCTCCCGTGGTGCCGATGGAGCGCGTGGTCGATCGCGCCGATATCGAGCGCGGCGAGCGTGCCGGCCAAAAGCGCAGCCAGGAGCCGGGCTTTCCGCGCTTTTTCGCCGAGCTCAATCTGGGCCTGATCCTCACGGCCTTTGCCATCGTTGCGTTTAAAACCCCTAATCACTTTGCTTTCGGCGGTACCTCGGGCGTGTCGGTCATTCTTTCCACGCTGTTCCCGACCCTGCCCGTCGGCGTCTTTATGTGGATTATCAACGCGGTTCTCGTCATCTTGGGCTTTATCTTTTTGGAGCGCAAGGCAATTCTGTGGAGCGTCTTCGCCTCGTTTGCGCTGTCCGCCTATGTTTCGCTGTTTGAGCTCTTTATCCCGACCGATGTCTCGATGACGGGCGATATGTGGCTCGACCTGTGCTTTGCCGTGATTCTGCCGGCCCTCGGCAGTGCCATCGTCTTCGATATTGGCGCCTCGACGGGTGGCACGGACATTCTGGCCATGATCCTCAAACGCCGCACCACGCTCGAGATTGGCCGCGCGTTGCTGCTGGTCGATATCGGCATCGTAACTATCGCGGCCTTTTTGTATGGCCCGCGCGTCGGCCTGTATTGTGTGCTCGGCCTGTTTGCCAAGACGCTCGTGGTCGACAAGGCCATCGAGAGCATTCACCTTCGCAAGGTCTGCACGATCATTTGCTCCGAACCCCTTAAGGTCGAGGAGTTTATCGTCAAGCATCTCAACCGTACGGCGACCATCAGCCGCGGCTACGGCGCCTTCTCGGGCAAGTGCGTCACGGTGATTATGAGCGTGCTGAGCCGTCGCGAGGCAGTGCAACTGCGCCGCTATACCCGCGATATCGATCCGGATGCGTTTATCACGATCGTTGACAGCTCCGAGATCGTGGGCAAGGGCTTCCGCGGCACGAACTAGCGCGGATATACCCTTCGAATCATTGAATAAAGCCGCCTACGTTGCAAATCGGTCATCTTGGGGTATTTGTCCCCACATTGGGCGATAATGTTGCCAAAGACATCGTTTGCGATCCAGGTGATTCGCTCTAGATACGAAGGGATGATTTCGATGTTCTGTTCGCAGTGTGGCGCCCCCATGGGCGATAACGACAAGTTCTGCGGCGTGTGCGGTGCCCCTAATGCCGGTGCTGCAGCTTCCGCCCCTCAGGGTCAGCCTCAGCAATTTGTCCCTCAGCCTCCCATGAACGCGCCCAAGGGCTGTGTGGCTCAGGCGTTTGAGGATATGACCAAGACTCCGGGCGTGCTGCAGCGCGTGTGCCAGATTGCCTTTTTGCCGGCGCTGATTTGCGTTGTGTCGGTGCTCGTGTTGTTTATTCCCGTTATTGGCGGCATTGCGGCTGCCATCGGCTTTTTGGCAGCTTGCATTGCGAGCGTGTGCGGTTCGGGCTTTGGCATCGAGTGGGGTCGTGATCTTTCGCTCAAGGTCGATGGCGGCATGGAGCGTCCGTTGATGCGTTCCACGTCGTTTGGCCTTGGAGTCTTTTCGAGCGTTATTTCGGTCGTGCTCGAGGTTATCGCTGCCATTCCCGTTATCGGTGTAGTGCTTTCGCTGGTGGAGGGCGTGGTAATTGGCGCCGCGGGCTCGTATTCTTATTACGGCTCTTATGCGCTCGAGGCTGCGCTGTTCGGTTCGCTCGGCCTGCTTGTCCTGGCTATGATTGCCACGGCGGTCTTGGGGGTCTTCTTTAAGATGTTCGCCGACATCGCCGTGATGCACTTTGCGGTGACCGGTCGTGTCGAGAGCGCGTTTTCGCTCGACAAGGTCTGGGCGGCGTTTAAGCACAACAAGACCAAGCTGTTCTGCGCTTCGTTCCTTCCCGAGTTTTTGACGGGTCTGGTCGCCAACGTTGTCACATGGATCCTGACGCTCGTCTTCGGCGCCATTGCCTCTGTCGGTATGTATAGCTACTACTACCGTCCTTCGGCTATTGAGGCGCTTGTTACCGGCGGTGGCATCACGCTCGTATTGTTCTTGGTGCTGACGGCGTTTGTCACGGTATTCCTTACGGTCTTTGGCAAGATGCTCAAGCATCGTGCCGTTGGCTATTGGGTAGCGCGTTATGCAGCTGAATGGGCTGATGAGGATAAGGATGACGTCCTGACCTTTGTGCTGCCGTTTGAGAAGAAGTCTGCTCCGGCTGGTTTTAGCACCGACGCAGCGCCCGTATCCGATTCCGCT
>USFK01000034.1 GCA_900553935.1 uncultured Collinsella sp. | reverse complement strand
CAGACGTCACCTTCGACCAGCTAGCGGCACATATCGAGCACTGGCTCGACCTGGGCGGCGAGGACGTCATCGCACTCGGTGGCGACTGGGACGGCGCCACTGTGCCCGCCTTCCTCTCCGATGCCAGCATGATGCCCGAGTTCCAGAACATGCTCTCCAAGCATTTTGGCAAGACCGTGATGCAAAAGCTCTGCAGCGACAACGCGCTCGCCTTCTTTGAGCGTTATTAATTTCACATCCCTTGAGCGGGCCGGCATGCCGAACGGTCGACATGCCGGCCCGTCCCCAATCCAGAGGACCGCTTTTGACGCAGCAGTTTACGATTTCCGCATCCCGACCGGATGGGACGCCCATCCCCATCGTCGTTACCAAAAAGTGCGTCAAGAACTTCAACCTACGCGTCACTTCGAGCGGTGAGGTCCACGCCAGCGCACCGCTCGGCGCCACCCGCGAGCGTATCGAAGCGTTTGTGAAGCGCAACGGCGCCTGGATTACCAGCCGACTTGCCCAGCGCGAGCAGCGTCAGGCGACGGCACGAGAGCCGCTCAGCCCCTCGTCCATCATTGCACTTTGGGGCAAGCCCATCACGGTACAGGATGCACTCGATCACAACTTTGCATCACCCGCACCGCGACCCAAACAGGCCACCTTCGCAAGTTTTATGGGTACCGATGAATCGGACGAAGGCCCACAGGCCAAGCGGCACGCAATCCTCGACGGCCTAACGTCCGATGAGCTCCAAGCCCACATCGACCAGCTCTATGCGTCCGAGGTCACATCGGCGCTGCGCGACATCGTGCACGCGCACGAAGTCGCAATGGGCGTCACCGTGGCCCGCATCTCCGTGCGCAGCATGAAAACGCGCTGGGGATCATGCACGCCCAAATCCGGCGCCATTCGCATCGCGCGCGAGCTCGCCGCCTACCCTGTCGAATGCCTCGACATGGTTGTCGCCCACGAGCTCGTCCACTTGCTCGAGCCAAGCCACAATCAGCGATTCCACGCCCTGCTCGACACGTACTGTCCCAACAATAAAGCTCTGTCGCAGCGGCTCAAGCAGCCACCCATAGAGTCGTATTAGAACCGGTTAGCGCACGCGCTCGATCTCGACGCCGCAGCTTGCCAGGGGCAGGCCAACAGGAGCCCACGGCTTATCGAGCTTTATGCGCACACCAAGCAGCGAGGAATAACGGCGCAGCAGCATCTGGGCTGTCCCCTCGGCTGCCGCCTCGATGAGCTTAAACGTGTGCTCGCGCAGATAGCCATCGACATCGTGGCACACCGAGCCGTAGTCAATCGAGGCATCCAGGTTATCGTGCTCCCCCGCCGCGCGCAGGTCGGCATAGAGCACCAGAGAAACGATGAACTTCTGACCCAGCGCATTCTCCTCGGGATACACGCCATGGTTGGCAAAAACCTCAAGGCCGTCAATGACAATGCGATCGGTATGGCGCAGATCGTCATAGCTCACGTGAGGCACCGCCGTTGCGGTGGATATTTCGCCCCTTCCACGGCGGGCGAGCTCAGCACCTTCAGTCTTGGTTGCATTCTCGGGCAGTTTCTTGTTACTCAACGCGATCGTCTCCTTCGTTTAGAACCCCGACCGCGCAAACTAACTACACGCGAATCGACAGGTTCTTTTTATCATCGCTCCAGTTGCAAGCGTTGCGCGCGGGGCATGCAAAGCAGGCACGCGACGCTTTGTCGGCTGCATAGAGCAGACGCTCAAGCGGTTGGCTGTTCACGCGCAGCTTTCGATGGCCCAGAATGGCCGTCTTAATGGCTGCGGCATCGGCCGGCTCAAACGCCACGTCATCGGGCATGCCGCCGAGAATCGCATCAGCGACGCGTTCGCTTGCAACATCATGGGATATACCCGATTCATACTGTTCATCTTTGCCGATATCGTGAAGAAGTGCCGTGGCGTAGATGACCTCGCGGTCAAATTCGAGCTGCTCCTCGAGCTTCTTGATCCACATAATGCGAGCGACATCGAGCAGATGGTCAATACCGTGGCGGCAGAAGATGCGCCCCGATTCCAACTGTACGATGTTGCCCAGGTGCCGCCGGAACAGCCCGTTGGCACAAATGTAATCAATGCGAGGCATGGCACCAAAGGGGGCCAGGCCCGAAGCCATAAAGCCGCGACGCGACGTCCCCTCATCGGTCTTCGATGTAAAGTCGTTGACGACTCTCATGGTTAGCGGCCCAGCATCCTAAAGAAACGCTCCTCGAGCGCGGGATCGGTCTCAAAGACGCCGCGGCGAGCGAGCGTCACGGTCTTGGTGCCGGGCTTTTGCACGCCACGCATCGTCATGCACATATGCTCGGCCTCCATCAACACAATCGCTCCCTGGGGAGCGAGATAGTCCATGAGGGCATCGGCAACCTGTGCACACAGTTGCTCCTGCAGCTGAAGACGACGGGCATAAACCTCAACCGTGCGGGCGAGCTTGGAAAGCCCAGCCACCCGACCGTTAGGGATATAACCAATGGCGACCTTGCCATAAAACGGCAGCAGATGATGTTCGCACAGCGAGTAGAACGTGATGTCGCGCTCGATAACCAAATCGTTCGAAGCGACGGCAAAGGTTTTGGACAGGTGCTCCTCAGCACTCTGGTCCATGCCGCCGGCAATCTCACCATACATACGGGCAACGCGCGCCGGGGTCTCCAGCAGGCCCTCACGAGTTGGGTCCTCGCCTATGCCCTCAAGCAACAGCTTAATGGCGGCCTCGACTTTTTCCTGATCGACCATCTGGGCCTCACTTTTCCGATTTCACGTTCGCGCTATGGTACCACGCCCTCCGGCATCGACCACAAGCTACATAGTATGGGTCGAATAGACCGGATCATCACGCCAAAGTTCAACCGCATCACAAAGCGCAACGCCCTCGCGCTCAGCACGGGCGCGCGTGGCATTCATATCGATCACGCGCTGATTGCTCGAGCCCCTAAAACGCAACGAGATATCGTACAGATCTTGAACAAACGGGCCGTCCACCAACATGTCAAGGCAGGCAAGGATGCGATCCGTCACCTCGGTATGATGGCGACCGCCCGGCATAAGCTCCTCGAGCACGTCACCGGTAAAGCACCAAATAGTCTTCCCCGAGCCCACTGGATAGGCCGCGCGAACACGCTCGACAAAATCAACGAGCCCAGCCTGATTCTCGGGCTCCATGGGCTCCCCGCCCAGAATCGTCAGGCCATCAATAAAGGGATGGTCGAGGCTCTCGATAATCTTGTCCTCGACGGTGCGATCAAACGGCTCGCCCGCAGCAAAGTCCCACGCGACAGAGTTAAAGCAGTTCTTGCACCCACGACGGCACCCACTCACAAACAGAGAAGTACGAACGCCTTCTCCATCAGCAATGTCGAAATACTTAATGTTCGCGTAGTTCATAGGTAACCTTCCTGGGGGTCTGGAGTATATCATCCCGTCCTCAAACATTCTCGGCCTTCGGCCTGCGAAACTGTGGGCGGGACGATATACTCCAGACCCCTCGCGAGCGATACTCAATGAACTCAGCGAACATCGAGTATAGGGTTCGAGGTCCAATAAAAACAATGCTGCAGCTCAACCGTTATCGCAAGCAGACCGTTGTCGCAGGTCAACTCATTTCCGCTAAGAACTTCGAGGAGTGAGCAGGCTGTGTGCTGCATCTCAGCTACGTCAGCTCGGCTGCCCCGTAGCGAGGGCCTGGACCTTTGCTCGATATGAGTTCCGCACGAACAGGAGGCGCCAGTGGCGCCTCCGTCGTGAGCCAGGACTGTCCGAAATAGCGAGTAAAGGTCCGGGGCCTCGCTACGGGGCGGCCTGGGATGGTTATTAGAGATGCAGCACGCGGTCGCGGATCTCCTCGGTTCGACCCTGGTTCCAGAATTGGGTACCGATGTAGCCGCACGTACGACGAGCGACGTTCATCTTCTCCTGGTCTCGGTTGCCGCAGCTGGGGCACTCCCACACCAGCTTGCCATCGTCCTCAACAATCTTGATCTCGCCATCGTAGCCGCACACCTGGCAGTAGTCGCTCTTGGTGTTGAGCTCGGCGTACATGATGTTGTCGTAGATGTACTGCATCACGCGAATGACAGCCTTGAGGTTGTCCTGCATGTTGGGAACCTCAACGTAGGAGATAGCACCGCCCGGCGAAAGCTGCTGGAACATGCCCTCAAACTTAAGCTTGTCGAAAGCATCAATCTCCTCGGACACGTGGACGTGATAGCTGTTGGTAATGTAGCCCTTGTCCGTCACGCCCGGAATAATGCCAAAACGACGCTGCAGGCACTTGGCGAACTTGTAGGTCGTCGACTCCAACGGCGTACCGTACAGCGAGAAATCGATATCGCTTTCGGCCTTCCACTCGGCGCACTTGTCGTTCATGCGCTGCATGACGGCCATGGCAAACGGCGTGCCTTCCTTCTCGGTGTGGCTGTGGCCCGTCATGTACTTGACGCACTCATACAGGCCGGCATACACCAGGCTGATGGTGGAGGATCCGCCCACGAGCAGCTTGTCGATCGTCTCGCCCTTCTTCAGACGAGCGAGGGCGCCGTACTGCCACAAAATCGGTGCGGCATCCGAAAGCGTACCCATCAGGCGCTCATGACGGCACAGCAGGGCACGGTGGCACAGCTCAAGGCGCTCGTCGAAGATCTTCCAGAACTTGTCCATGTCCTGATGCGAGCTCAGCGCGACATCGGGCAGGTTGATGGTCACAACACCCTGGTTAAAGCGGCCATAGTACTTAGGTTTGGTCGGGTCATAGTTCAGCGCGTTGGCGACATTGTTAAAGCCGTTGCCCGAGCGGTCGGGCGTCAAGAAGCTGCGGCAACCCATGCAGGTGTAGCAATCGCCGTTGCCGGCGGTCTCGCCCTTCGACAGCTTGAGCTCGCGCATCTTCTTCTCGGAGATGTAGTCGGGCACCATGCGCTTGGCGGTGCACTTGGCAGCCAGCTGGGTCAGGTAGAAGTACGGGGAATTCTCGTGAACGTTATCGTCCTCGAGCACATAGATAAGCTTGGGGAATGCCGGGGTAATCCACACGCCGGCCTCGTTCTTAACGCCCTCATAGCGCTGACGAAGCGTCTCCTCCACGATCATGGCAAGGTCGTGCTTCTCCTGGGGCGTACGGGCCTCATTGAGATACATAAAGACCGTCACGAACGGCGCCTGGCCATTGGTGGTCATAAGGGTCACGACCTGATACTGAATCGTCTGGACGCCGCGACGGATCTCGTCACGCAGGCGATCCTCAACGACCTCGCGAACCTTCTCGGCAGATGCAGAGACGCCGAGCTCCTCAAGCTCGCGAGCGACCTCGCCGCGAATCTTTTGACGGCTCACCTCAACAAAGGGGGCGAGATGGGTCAGCGAAATAGACTGCCCGCCGTACTGGGAGGAAGCAACCTGGGCGATAATCTGCGTCGCGATGTTGCAGGCAGTCGAGAAGCTGTGCGGCTTCTCGATCAGCGTGCCCGAGATAACGGTGCCGTTCTGGAGCATGTCCTCCAGGTTCACCAGGTCGCAGTTATGCATGTGCTGGGCAAAGTAGTCGGAATCGTGGAAGTGGATCAGGCCCTCATTGTGGGCATCCACGATCTCCTGGGGCAGCAGCACGCGCTGGGTCAGGTCCTTGGAAATCTCGCCGGCCATATAGTCGCGCTGGACGGAATTGACGGTCGGGTTCTTGTTAGAGTTCTCCTGCTTGACCTCTTCGTTATTGCACTCGATCAGCGACAGAATCTTGTCGTCGGTCGTGTTCTTCTGGCGCTTCAGGCTCTGAACGTAGCGATAGATGATGTAGTGGCGGGCGACCTCGTAGCAGTCGAGACGCATGATTTCGTCCTCGACCAAATCCTGGATCTCCTCGACCGAAACGGTGTGGCCCGCGTTCTCGCATGCCTCGGCGACGTTTTGTGCCGCGTAAACCACCTGGCGGTCGGTTAGACGAGAGCTCTCCTCGACCTCCAAGTTTGCGGCGCGGATGGCATTGACGATCTTATCGATGTCAAAGACAACCTCGGTGCCGCTGCGCTTGATGATCTTCATCCTCTTGCCTCTTTCGCGTCGTAGTCTCATTGCGCTTCAGAGCCAAACGATGCCCGGCAGGGCTTACCCCTGTCTTGCGGCGCCGTCGCGCAATCTGTGTTCTCGATAAACCATAGGTCCTCATGCGGACAATCCTTGCGGCCGATCAAGCGGCTCAAAGATCTATCCAAATGGGGCAAATAAGGTCCTCGTTCTCTGTCCGCCATCTATCATACGACAAAGAGGCATCTATATCCTGTATTCTTTTTTTAGTTCAAACACAACATATAGTGTTTCAGCAGGTCAAAGCAATTGGTCATTTTGCAGACGCATTAATTATGAGGGGTTCTTGGCAAGTCGGTAAAACGTTACCAACACGGCTACCTGCATGGCAGTTATAAAACCCCCTTAGTCAAGCCGCTGACAAATCCTACCAAAACCAAGCCGCTCGCGCCAAAAGAATCCAAAAGATTATGCTTGACCAACATGTTGCGGTCACGATCGGCGAGGACGTATGCAATCTGCCGGACCTCTATGGGATGCGAAGACCATCGCGTACGGACCTTGGATCAATATTTGGTGGTGTGCTTGGTGGCAAAAAAACAAAACAGCCCAGAGACAAGGCCTCTGAGCTGCGAACATTTGGTGGGCGTTAGAAGATTTGAACTTCTGACCTCTTCCGTGTCAGGGAAGCGCTCTCCCCCTGAGCTAAACGCCCAAATGGAGCGGACAACGGGGCTCGAACCCGCGACCCCAACCTTGGCAAGGTTGTGCTCTACCAACTGAGCCATGTCCGCTTGCGGGTTATTAATTTACGCGAGTTGTCCAAAAGACGCAAGTACTTTTTTCAAAAAACTTGTCTGCCGCATGTTCTTAGTAGCTAAACGCGCTAAAGCGATTGGCTAGGCACACGATTCCAGCGCTCCGCTAAACAGCTTCACCATCTGCACGCGCGTGCCGGCGCCGTCCGTACGACGAGCAACCTCCACGTTATCGACGAGCATACGCATAAGCTTGATACCGCGGCCGCGTTCCTCGGATGCGACCGGCTCGCTCGTTTCATCGATAGAATAGCCAGCACCTCGATCAAGCACCTCAACCACAACGCGATCGCCATAGGCCTGAACCGTCAGGACGCACCCGATACCGCCCGCATGGTCATAGGCATTACCCAGTGCCTCCCCCGACGCCAATGCGACATCGTAGCGCTCGTCACGGCGCAACGGAAGCGATTCAAGGAGTTCGGCGATGCGATGTCGGTAGTATGGAAGATTCTCGATACCCTGACGGACCTCGACGCTCTTACTCCAGCGAGGCAGCTCCCCCACCGGAATGGCGGGAATAGACTCCCGTGCCGGCCCCGCGACATGAAGGATATCGACAAGACGAGCAATCTCCAAAAAGCGAATAACCTCCTCGGAGGCGTTAACAAGCGAAAGCAGGCCCTCTCGCCTCATAAGCTCTCTGGCACGTGTAAGCAAAAACGCCAAACCCGTCGAGTCGATAAAGCCCACGGCCTGGCAATTGATGACAACGCGACGCACGCCCCGGTCGATCAAATTATCCAACCGTCGGCGCAGCACGGGTACCGAGGCGATGTCGACATCACCCGGTGGCGTCAAAACCGCTATGTCATTCCACTCATTCATACGACCATGGTTCCCAAAAAAAGCCTACTCGATGCATTCGTTTCCCCAACCGTGCGGATTCAACCCGCCCAGCGTCGTCTATGAACGACCCCGTAAAAACTCAAGGGACACCAATGCAATGTCATCGTCCAGCGCCGAATCGGTAAATCGGTCAAGCTCGCTCAAGACCTTGCCGCAAATGCCCGACACACCCTCCGCCGAAACAGAAAGCAGAAGATCGCGCAAGCGCTGCTCGCCAAAGAACGCTCCGGTGCGGTCACGGGCCTCAATCGTTCCATCCGTATACATAAAGAGCATATCGCCGGGGGCGAACGTAAAGGCACCCGTCTCGTACACCATGCCTTCGAATGCGCCGATTACGCCCGATTGGCATCCAAGCAGTTCGACCTCTCCCCCACGGGCCTCGCCGCCACCCAGCGGCATCGACTCTGGCCTGATGACCATGGTCGGAGGATGGCCCGCCGAACAATACGTTGCGCGTCCGGCTTTAAGGTCAATCTTGGCGATAAAGGCCGTCACGAACGTCTCGACCCTCGAAAAGCCCATGAGCATGCTATTGAGCGAACGAGCCATGCGGGCGGGCCCCGCACCCTCCCAGGCATAGGCCGTCAGGGCCGTCTTGACGAGCGCGGACATCGATGCGGCCTCAATGCCTTTGCCAGACACATCACCCAGAATCATGACGGCGCAGTCGTCGGGAAGTCGGATGAGCGTATAGAAATCGCCGCCGACCAACGCCGAGTTCGTGGCCGACAGGTACACCGAATCGGCGGCGATTCCCGGAACATCCCCCAAGGAATTTCTCATGCCGATCTGAAGCGTCTGAGCGATATGACGCTCCTCGCGCTTTTGAGACTCACCCTCATAGATCAGCTCAAAGTCATGTGCCAAGTGCACCAAGTAGTCATATTCAAGGTCATCAATCGGCTCTTGGCTGCCATCACGAAGCAGCAGCGCGCGCGTAGTCGGGCTCTTCGCAACAGAAGCAGGAACAATCGCGTCGTTACTGTGCTTGCCATCACCCTCAGAGCGCGGGCGCCCCGCCTCGATGCCAAAGTCAACGTAGAGACCCTGGCAAGGCAGACCATGCGCCCTAAGCCAGCCTCCCATAGGCATCGATTCGTCAACGCGAGTTATACGGACGTGTTTAAGATCCTCCACACTCGTTCCACCCAAAACAGATGCCTCAAAGCCATCAGGGCCAGCCCCCAGACGTGCCGCCGGCGCCGTCGTAGAAAAGAAAAGCTTCTCGGGATCGTCCGGCAAAGCAACGCGACTGCCGCCTTCAAAATCTATGGCGTAGGAGTCCAGACTGGCGTCATACTCAACAGGGCAAAAATGGCAGTTGAGCATATTGCAGATCTCGGACGATACCGCCTGGGTAGCCGCGACGGAATCGTCTAGAAAGGTAAACAACTCATCACGTAAGACATTGAGCGAGCGCCCAAGCTCGGCCGTGCGACGAGAGCGAAGGCTCGATGCCATGCCGACCAGCTGGATAGACAGGTAATCGCAAATGACCTCGAGTACATTAACGTCATAGGCGAGCGGTGCCTGGGGGCGTTTCCAACCAACTTCCAGCACGCCAAGGATCTGCGTGCCGTAAAACACGGGAAGACAGATCTCGCTGCGATACGGAGGCATATCCTGCACGCGCAGCAAGTGCTTGGAACGATTGTCCAAATCCATGAACATACCCGAAGCAACCCGGTCGCCCTCAAGGTCCTGCTGGATCGACAGACGACAGGCACGCGACTCACGAAGCACGTAGGTCGGAATGCCCGCGCCGTACGGCATAAATTCGGGAAGGTAGCTATCATGCAGCTCCTTGGAAACACCGCGGAGCTTAAAACCGCCGCTCTCAGAAAAATAGATAGCGGCACCCGAAGCATCGAGCGTTCCTACAAGTTGGTTCAAAACGGTATCAAGCAGGCTGGGTAGCTCATCGGAGCCCACGGTGCTCATAATGACCGAGAGCGTGCCAGAGAGACGCTTGTTCGCCACTCTAAGCTCCGATAACGCACGCTTGAGTTGACGGTCGTGAGAATACTGTTCCTCGATACTGTGAAGTGCCACCAGGACACGTGGCGCGCGGCGCCCAAAGATACGTGGAGGCGTTACGGAGCCTGCGCGAACCAATACGGGAATAAAGGAGCCGTCGCTCAGCTTGAGCATCAGTTCGCTCTCGGAGCCATCAGTTTCAAATGGCAGACGATGTTCCGTCGCACGTTCAAAAGCGGACGAGTACAGGACGTCTTTGACATCTCCACCGATGACGTCGGCGCGTTCCTCGCACATCAAACCAAGTAAGCGATTATTCACATGCAGAATGGTTCCATCGAGCTCGCAGATGATGACAGCATCGCTCGTGATCTCGACTAGTTGGGCAACGTCTGCCCACTCGTTGCGTTCAAGCGTTTCCATCGTGGACCTCACCGTCTATCGGTAACAAAAAAGCCTCCGTAGAGGCTTCTCAAATGCGATGGTGTCGGAGGCGGGACTTGAACCCGCATGACCAAAAAGCGGTCACTAGCACCTCAAGCTAGCGCGTCTGCCAATTCCGCCACTCCGACATGCTATGTTGTTGATTCGCGGTTCGCTTTGTTAGACCCGCGCTTTCAACGAGGAAGATAATAACCTATGATTCGAGAACTGTGCAAGCACTTTTTTGAAAAAAGTTTACGAATTTGTAAATGCGCAGGTAGATCTGTGTGTCCGGTCCCGAATCGGTGTTGCCTCCCG
>USFK01000033.1 GCA_900553935.1 uncultured Collinsella sp. | reverse complement strand
CACGTAATTCTACTTCTGTAGAACCGGAAGGTACTCCGATTACCATACGCAAAGATTGGCGCCGGTCCTGATGTTTATGGGCTGCCATCCGGGTGAGGAGTCTACCGTGGTTCAGGGTCCGCTGACCCTGTTCAAGGCAAGCCCTAAAGAGCTTGTTTCCTGCGCGCTTGTCGGTATCGTCGGTTTGGCTGCCGCCAACACCTGCTATTACGAGTGCATGCGCGAGGTGGGCATGTCCACGGCATCGGTGCTGCTCTACACGTCGCCGGTGTTTGGCGTCGTGCTCGGCCGCGTGCTTTATCGCGAGGACGTGACCCCCAACAAGCTCGTTGCCATTGTCTTTAACATCGTTGGCTGCGTGCTTGCGGTGACCGATGGCGACCTTTCTGGTTTCCATTTTTCGGTTTGGGGCGTCACGTCGGGCGTGATTGCGGGCCTTTGTGGTGCGTCGCTCGCGGTGTTTAGCCGAATAGCAACCAAGACGGTCCACCCGCTGGCTGTCACGTTTTGGGGCTTTGTTTTTGGCGGTGCGGTTATGGCAGCTATTGCGGCTCCGTGGCCGGATGTCGCCGCGGCAATGTCGCCACAGCTGCTGCTGCTGTTCCTTGGCTTTGGACTCATTCCCACAGCCGTGGCTTACATCTTATATATGCAGGGTCTGTCCATGGGGCTCGAGACGTCGAAAGTTCCCGTCGTAATGTCATTCGAGACAGTCGTCACCGTACTGCTGGGCATTGGTGTCTACGCCGAGCCCGCCGGCGCGATCAAAGTTCTGGGCATCGTTTTGGTGCTCGCGTCCATCGTGATTATGAACACCGACTTTTCCAAGCTGCGCAACAGTGTGTTTGTCGGTCATGTCGTTGAGAGCATGACCTTTAAGCCCAACGCGTGGTGGACCGAAAAATCTCAGGACATGGATCTGTTTAAGGAGCGCACCGGCATCGCGCTGGAGCCCACCGTGCAGGAAAGCCCCTGGTACTTCGTGCGATAGGGGATTGCGCGCAGGGTCCGACTTGGGGTTATCCCGCCAGTGCCGGCCTGCCCAGCCCCAACGTTTCAAGTACGTTAAACCCGTCAACGGTCGATTTTCACCCGCGAACGGTCTTTATACTAATTAGCAATATCCGCAACGTATAAGACGTTATAATGACCATAACGAAAAGGAGGAGGCAAGATGAATCAGATCATTCTCGCATCTCATGGCGGCCTGGCCGCAGGCGCCAAAGACACGCTCGAGATGGTTCTCGGCGACGTGTCGAACGTCCACGTCGTGTCGCTTGCTCGTGACGACAAGGAGCCCATCACCAACAAGGTGGACGCCATGATCGCCACGTTCAACGCGGACGACACCGTCTATGTGCTGACCGATATGCTCGGTAGCTCGGTCAACAACAGCATGGTCGAGCTTTCCCGTAACGGTGCGGCATTCACGGTGATCAGCGGTTTCAACATTCCGCTGGCACTGACGCTCGCTATGAGCCCCGCCCCCATCAAGGGTGCCGAGCTCGCGGCCCTCATCAACGAGGCCCGCACCGGTCTGACCAACCCCAACGCACCGGTCGAGGCTGCCGCGGCCCCCACCAAGAAGGCCAAGGCGCCCCATCACAGCTCCGGTCCCGCCAAGATCGTCCTCGCACGTCTTGACTACCGTCTGCTGCACGGCCAGGTCGTCTTTACCTGGACCACCAAGGTTCAGGCCGAGCGCATTATCGTCGTCGACAACGCTGCCGCCAACGATGACATCAAGAAGGGCGCTCTTAAGCTGGCCAAGCCCCAGGGCGTGCGCCTGAACGTCTTCACCGTCGAGCGTGCCCTCGCCAAGATGGACAAGCTCAACACCCTCGGCGAGCGCGTCATGTTCGTCTTTGGCAACACGGCCGAGATGCTGCAGTTCTGCCAGGGTTACAAGCTCGACGCCATCAACCTGGGCGCCACCGCCAACCACGACGGTGCCGATCAAGTCGGCGGCAAGGACAGCTCCGTCTTCTTCGACGCCACCCAGAAGGCCGACGTCAACCAGCTGCTCGACATGGGCATCAAGCTCTACGTCCAGCAGACCCCTACGTATCAGAGCGTCGACATCGACGCCAAGCTGTAATCAACCAGGCTTTTGCCTGACTGAAAGGAGAAGGGTATGAATACGTTCATCAGTGCGGTGCTCGTCGGCCTCGTCGGCGTGTTCTGCATGTGGGACTCCCGCCTGCTCGGTCGTCTTAACTTCGAGCAGCCTCTCGTTGGCGCTACGCTCGTCGGTCTGCTGCTGGGCGATGTGCCCACCGGCCTTGCCGTCGGTGCCGCCGTCGAGCTCGTGTCCATGGGCCTGGTGCAGGTCGGCGCCGCCGTTCCGCCCGATATGGTCCTGGGCGGCATCGTGGCCGCTGCCTTTGCGTGCCTGACCGATGCTTCCGCCGAGACCGCCATGACGATCGCCATCCCGGTCGCCGTCCTGGGTCAGCTCCTCGGCATCGTGTTCCGCTCGATCATCGCCGCCCTTACCCATGTGGCCGATAGCGCGATCGATAACGGCAAGTTCAAGACCGCCTATCGTATGCACATCTGCGCCGGCTCCGGTCTGTACGCCGTCATGTACTTCCTGCCGATCTTCCTCGCCGTCTTTGTTGGCACCGACCTGGTTCAGGCCATCGTCAACATGGTTCCCGAGTGGCTGTCCACTGGTCTTAACGTTTCGACCAAGATCATGACCGCCTACGGCTTGGCCCTGCTGCTCACCATGATGATCAAGAAGGGTATGACTCCGTTCCTGTTCATCGGTTTCCTGCTCGCCGCTTACCTCAACCTGTCCGTCATCGCGGTCGCTCTGATCGGTGTGTGCCTGGCTGTCGTCTTCATGGGCTTCAAGTTCAACGGTTCCCATGCAGCCGCCGGTGTCGATTCCGACTACGATCCGCTCGAAGACGACGAAGACTAAGGAGGAACACACTATGGCAACCGCAACCAAGGACGTGTCCCTGAACAAGAAGGTCAGCCAGTTCTTCTGGCGCTCCTGGGCCATCCAGGCCTCTTGGAACTACGAGCGTCAGATGAACATGGGCTTCCTCTACGGCATGGTTCCCACGCTCGATCGCCTCTATCCGGATGAGTCCGACCCCAAGCAGCTCGCTGCTAAGAAAGAGGCTTACCACCGTCACATGGCGTTCTACAACTGCACCCCGCAGACGAGCGCTTTTGTCCTGGGCCTCGCCGCCTCCATGGAGGAGGAGTACGCCAAGGATCCCGAGAACTTTGATCCCGATTCGATCAACGCGGTCAAGACCTCCCTCATGGGTCCGCTTTCCGGCATCGGTGACTCCTTCTTCCAGGGCACCATCCGCGTTATCGCCTTTGGTCTGGGCGTTCAGCTGGCTCAGCAGGGTTCCATCATGGGCCCGATCCTGGCCATGCTCATCTCCATCGTCCCCTCTGTGCTGATCACTTGGTTCGCAGCCAAGATGGGCTATCAGGGCGGCCACGAGTACCTGAGCAAGCTTCAGGGCGGCGACCTCATGGAGAAGCTCATGTATGTCTGTGGCATCGTGGGTCTTATGTCCGTGGGCGGCATGATCGCTACGCTGATCGGTGCCACCACCCCGCTGCAGTTCGCTGACGGCACCGTCGTGATCCAGGACATCCTGGACGGCATGATGCCCCAGATGATCTCCCTTGGCCTCACCGGCCTTATGTACTGGCTCATCAAGAAGAACGTCAACACCGGTTGGCTCCTCGTGATCGCCATCGTGGGCGGCATCGCCCTCTCCGCGGCCGGCATCCTGGCCTAGTCGCGACCAAGCGCCTAACCGCTTTCCCCCGGGGGCCTGCCTGGCATCCCATACCCCAGGCAGGCTTCCATCCCTAAATGTGTCAAAGGGACAGTTCCTTTGTCACATCCTCAACGGGCCGACGAGTCGGTCCAAATCACGGTAACCCTGTGTGCGTCCGGCAAAGTGGCGCCGCAAAAATCGAAAGGAATGTGTCAGATGTACGAGATCGACCTTAACCTCCCTAAGCAGATCGTCGCTGACGTCCTGTCCAACCACGAGATCCACAGCGTCGCCTTCGTCGGCTGCGGTGCCTCCATGTCCGACCTTTACCCCGCCAAGTACTTCCTGGCCAACAACACGGACAAGCTGAACGTTCAGATCTTCACCGCTAACGAGTTCAACTACGACACGCCTTCCTGGGTCAACGAGCACACTTTCGTGATCACCTGCTCCCTCGGTGGCTCCACGCCCGAGACCGTCGAGGCCAACAAGACCGCCAAGAAGCACAACTGCCCGGTCGTCTCCCTCACCAACAAGGCTGGCTCCGCTCTGACCGTCGACGCCGACCACGTCATCGTTCACGGCTTCCACGCCAACTACGCTGCCAAGTGCGAGAAGCCCGGCTATGCCATCGCTCTTGCTGTCGAGATCCTTCAGCAGACCGAGGGTTATGACCACTACGAGGACATGATCACCGGCCTCACCAACGTCTTCGATCTCTGCGAGAACGCCGCTCAGCACTGCAAGAAGCTCGCCAAGAAGTTCGCCGAGGACTTCAAGGACGACAAGATGATCTACTTCATGGCTTCCGGTGCCTCCGAGAAGATGGCTTATTCTCACGCCGCCTTCCTGTTCACCGAGATGCAGTGGATCGACGCCGCCGCCTACAACACCGGCGAGTACTTCCACGGCCCGTTCGAGGTTTCCACCGAGGGTAAGCCCTACGTCTTCTTCATGTCCGATGGTGCTACCCGTCCGATGGACGCTCGCGCCCTCACCTTCCTTGAGCGCATGGGCGCCAAGGTCGCTCTGATCGACTCCAAGGACTACGGCCTGGCTGACGCCGTGCCCGCGAGCGTCGTCACCTACTTCAACCCGCTGCTGCACCTCGCCGTTATGCGCGAGTACGGCAACCAGATCGCCGAGGCCCGTCAGCACCCGCTGACCATGCGTCGCTACATGTGGAAGCTTTCCTACTAATCACAAGTAAGTAGACCTTACGGGTTGATTGAGAGGGGATGGGGTTTGCGCCCCGTCCCCTTTTTGCTTTGGGGGCGTGTCCGTTGCGTCATAAAACCCCAGATAAAACCTACCAAAATAAACCTGTCCCTTTTTGGCAGGTGGGAGGAGATGCGTATGATCAAGGCAGTGCTGTTTGATATGGACGGCGTGCTGGTCGATACCGAGTGGTTCTACAACCGTCGTCGCGTGGCGTTTATGGAGGAGAAGGGGTTCCACTTTGACGAGATTCCCGATCTTTCGGGGTCTAACGAGCCCGCCATTTGGAAGTCGCTGGTGCCCGACGATGTTGAGCTGCGCGAGCGCCTGCGCGTGGAGTACAAGCAGGTCTACAGCCCGGACCATCCCGTTCCGTATGCCGAGCTACTCAACGAGCAGACGGAGCCGGTGATGCGTGAGCTGCACAAGCGCGGCATGAAATGTGCCATCGCGAGCTCGTCCTATCGCGAGCTCATTGACGAGCTGGTGGAGATTGCCGGTATCACCGACGTGCTGGACTACACCATCAGCGGTCACGAGTGCAGTGCATTTAAGCCCGACCCCGAGATCTACCTGCGTGCCATGGAGGCGCTGGGCGTTGACCCCGCCGAGTGCCTGGTTATCGAGGACTCGCCGTTGGGCATCGAGGCTGGCAAGCGCTCCGGCGCCCGCGTCCTGGCACTGCGTCCGCATGAGGGCGTCAACCTCGATCAATCGCGAGCCGATGCCGTTATCGATAATCTGACCGACATTCTGGCCGCTTTGTAGCGTCAATCCGCCGCGAGAAGTGCCGATTCGCGCATTTATCGCGGCGGATTGGCTCATTTTGGCTTCAATTTGGATCAGTTTGGCTTCGACTCAGACTAAGTGAGTAGACTTTTTGGCGCATGCCGAGCACAAAGCGTTTCTGCCTTAGTAAAACCGCAGGTCACAGAGGTGGCTGTTATTGGCTGTGCTCGGCAGGTTGCGAAAAGTCTACTCACTTAGAATTTGGGCCTTTGGTTGTGGGGTTACCGGTCCCGTTTTGGTTGTCGAGAGAGGGTGAATTGAGGCGCCCTCTGTCGCTCCATGCTACAATCGCCGACATGCCCCACAACTACATCTGCCTTCGAAGGGAGCCTACGTGGCGAATGCCATCGATCAGCTCACGGACCGCGTGCTCGTGCTCGGCCGCCTTACCATCGTCCGCCGCGCCATTACCGCCGTGGCGGTCACCATTTCCGCCGTTCTCCAGACATTTCTGATCCAGGCGTTCATTCAGCCCGCTGATCTGCTTCCGAGCGGTCTCACCGGCGTCGCGGTCCTGCTCGATCGCGTTACCTCGCTTGGCGGCGTTCACATCGACATCTCGCTCGGTATGCTCGCGCTCAACATCCCTGTGGCGCTCCTATGCTGGAGCGGCATTAGCAAGCGCTTCGTCATCTTCTCGATGATGCAGGTTGTGCTCTCATCGCTGTTTCTCAACATCTTTCACTTCGCTCCGTTTTTGGGCGACAAGATCATGCTCATCATTTTTGGCGGCGTGGTCTTGGGCCTGGGCGCTGCCATCGCGCTTAAGTCTGGCGCATCCACCGGCGGCACCGACTTTATCGCGCTGTGGGTCTCCAACCACACGGGCAAGACCATCTGGGGCGTCATCTTTGGTTTCAACTGCTTTATCCTGGCGATCTTTGGTTTTATGTTTGGCTGGGATAACGCAGCGTACTCCATCGTGTTCCAGTTTATTTCGACCAAGACCATCGACAGTTTCTATCATCGCTACGACCGCGTGACGCTGCAGATCACGACGCGCAAGGCAGACGAGGTCATGACCGCCTATGTTGACCATTTTCAGCATGGTATTAGCTGCGCCGAGGTCATCGGCGGATATAGCCGCGAAAAGATGTACCTGCTGAACACCGTTGTCTCGACCTACGAGAGCCAGGATATTATCAAGCTGGTGTGCGACATTGATCCCGGCGCCGTGATCAACGTGTTCCACACGCTCAACTTTGTGGGCGGCTGGTGGGGCGGTCATGTCGACGAGCCCATGCCCACGGCCGTACCCGATCCCGACAAGCCCGCGCGCATGGCCAGCAGGCAGGCGCGCCTCAGCGAGCAGGACAGTCTGCAGCAGGACGACGGCAAGTAAGGATTTGCTGTATGTGGTGTATCGTTTTATCAAACTGAGATAACATATAAAAAGACGTTATATACGTATTAGTTATTTCGCTATTTTGATAAGAGTGATCAGATATGCCCACACCCAAAAATGCACCGCTTTACCAGCAGATTTATGACGAGATCAAGGATGCAATCGAGAAAGGGGTTTATGCACCCAAGGAGCGCATTCCGTCCGAGCTTGAGCTTGCCGAACAGTACGAGGTGAGCCGTATTACGGTGCGCCGTGCCGTCGAGGAACTGTGTTCCGACGGCTATCTGGTTAAGCAGCAGGGCCGCGGCACCTTTGTCTCCACGCCGCACATCAACCGCCAGTTCCACGCCTCGACGCTGCAGACGTTCACCGAGCTTTGCGCCGATAACGGCATGAAGGCGGGTGCACACGTGGTCGATCGCCAGATTGTGCCGGCACGTCAAAACGAGATGGAGTTCTTTGGCCTGCAGAAGGACGCGCTGCTACTGCACATTAAGCGCGTGCGTACGGCCGACGGCGAGCCCATCTTTGAGGAAAACATCTTTGTGCCGTTTGATACATACCGTGAGCTGTTGACGGCCGATCTTGAGGACAAGTCGATTTTTGCCGAGGTCGAGCGTGTTGGCGGAACGCCGATTGTCTCGGTTGGCTACCGCACGGTCGAGGCCGTTCGTGCCAATGCCGAGCAGGCGGCTGAGCTGGGCATTGCTCCGCACGATCCGCTGCTCAACCTGCGTGCCGGCTTTATCGGCCCCAATGGCGAGCCGGTTTTGATGGGTAAGCAGTACTACGTGGGATCGCGCTACGTTATGGTCATGTAAGTTACGCGGTTTTACCAAACCGCGTAACCAGTCGACGCTGCAAGCCCGCCAGAGCGGCAATCTGCAGAATGAGCGTGGATAATCTCCCGTTTTTGGCTCGGTGACGGGCTCAAAGTGGGAGATTATCCATGCTCATCAGGAAAGTGTCCAAAAATCCACGCTCGTTCCCTCGGATCGCGTTGCTTGTGGCCGGCAGCCGTGCGGCGCTGGTCCGTGTGGCGGCGTATAATCGGCGGCAGATGACTTGGACGTTAGGAAACCATGACCGATAGCATGCAGCAGATGGCGCTCGACACGCTCGGCGCCTATTTTGGCTACACCTCGTTTCGCCCGGGGCAGGACCGTATGGTCGATGCGATCCTTGCCGGCTGCGACGCGCTGGGCGTTATGCCCACGGGCGCCGGCAAGTCCATTTGCTACCAGGTGCCCGCGCTCATGCTTCCCGGCATCACCTTTGTGGTGAGTCCGTTGCTGTCGCTTATGGAGGACCAGACCCGCGCGCTGCTCGCGGCGGGTGCGCGCCCCAGTTATCTCAACTCCAGCCTTACTCCGGCCCAGCAAAACACCGTGCTCAAGCGGGCGCGCGAGGGCCGCTACCAGCTTATGTACGTGGCGCCCGAGCGCTTGCTCGAGCCACGCTTTTTGGCCTTTGCGCAGGAGGCCGCGGCGGACGGCGGCATTGGCGTGCCGCTCGTGGCCATTGACGAGGCCCACTGCGTGAGCCAATGGGGCCAGGATTTCCGTCCCGCCTACCTGCAGATTCGTGAGTTCATCGATTCCCTGCCGCAGCGCCCCATCGTGGCGGCCTTTACCGCTACGGCGACTGAGCGTGTGCGCGCGGACATTCAGCAGATGCTCGGCCTGCAAAATCCCGCGACGGTGGTGACGGGCTTCGATCGCAAGAACCTCTACTTTGGCTGCGAGGAGATGGGCGACAAGGCAAAGACCGCGTGGGTGCGCGACTACGTGATCGCGCATTCGGGCGAGAGCGGCATCGTGTATTGCTCGACCCGCAAGACGGTCGATGCGCTGGCAGGCGAGCTTGCCGAGGCGCTGGGCCCCAGCGGCATTCGCGTTGGCCGCTACCATGCCGGCATGGGCAACGACGCCCGCCGTCAAAGCCAGCGTGCCTTTATTGACGACGATCTTCAGGTGATGGTTGCCACCAACGCCTTTGGCATGGGCATCGACAAGCCCAACGTGCGCTACGTGATCCACAACAATGTGCCCGAGAGCATCGAGGCCTACTACCAGGAGGCGGGCCGCGCCGGCCGCGATGGCGATCCGGCCAGCTGCCACTTACTGTGGAACGGCAACGATTTTCGCATGCGCCGCTTTTTAATCGACCGCGGCGATGCGGCCGACGAGGCGCTCGACGACGAGCAACGCGCGTGGGCGCTCCAGAATCGATATCGTCTGCTCAGCCAGATGGAGGGCTACTGCAATACCACCGGCTGCCTGCGCGAATATATGCTGCGCTACTTTGGCGACGAGGCCGCGGCCGAGCATGCTGCTGCGGCTGGTGCGGGCGCCACCGCCACGGACGAAGCCGAGGGCTGCGGCAACTGCAGCAACTGCCTCACGCAGTTCGAGGTCGAGGACGTCACCGATATGGCCCGCGCCGCCGTGCGCTATGTGGCCACGCGACCCATGCGCTTTGGCAAGTCGCTGATCGCCGACGTGCTCCACGGCGGCAATACCGAGCGCATTCGCCAGATGCATCTGGACGAGGACCGCGGCTACGGTGAGCTGTCGAGCGAATCGGTCGGGCGCATCAAGGACATCATCGGCCAGCTGTGCGGCCGCGGTTATTTGGCCACCTCGCAGGGGCAGTACCCGGTCGTGGGACTGGGTCCGCGTGCCGGCGAGGTCGAGGATGAGGCGTTCGCCTTTACCGTTAAGCGTCGCGCGTCCAAGCGCAAGGCCTCGGCTCGCGCCCGCCGTGCGGTGGATCTGCTGCGCGAGGAGGCCGAGCTGGATCAGCGCCCGCGCGTGGGCGACGATGCCGAGCTGTTCGAGCGCCTGCGTGCCTTGCGCAAGGAGATCTCGACCGAGCTGGAGATGGCGCCGTATATGGTCTTTTCCGACAAGGCTCTGCGCGGCCTGTGCCGCCTGCGCCCTCAAACGCGCGAGGAGCTGATCCAGGTCAACGGCATTGGCGAGAAAAAGGCCGACGCCTTTGGCGAGCAGTTTATGGCGGCGATTGAAGAGTTTGAATCCGAGCATGCACGGGATGGGGCGTAACGATGGCAACCGACGATAAAACCGGCCGCGCTGGCTCGTCCGCCGTGCCGCTGTACCAGCAGGTCATGGACGACCTAAAGGGCGAGATCGCGCGCGGCGTGTACGCGGCCGGCTCGCGTATTCCTTCCGAGATGGAGCTCGCGAAGTCCTACGGCGTGGGGCGCATCACCGTACGCCGCGCCATCGAGGAGCTGTCGCGCGCGGGCTACCTCAACCGCCAGCAGGGGAGGGGCACCTTTGTATGCGCTCCCAAGCTCAAGCGCAAGATTCGCCAGAAGGGCGACGTCCAGAGCTTTACTGAGGGTTGTGCTGCCAACGACATGGTGCCCGGAGCGCGCCTGGTGTCGCGCACGGTGGTCGCGGCGACGCACGAGGATGCGGCGTTCTTTGGCGTGGAGCCCGGCTGCGAGCTTATCGTGGTCGAGCGCGTGCGCACGGCCGACGGCATCCCCGTCATGCTTGAGAACAACGCCTTTGTGCTCGCCGATCATCCCTACCTGCAGACGCTGGCCGCCGAGGACCTCACCGATAACTCGATCTTTGCGCTCGTTGCCGACCACTCGGGCCGCGCGCCGCTCAAGTCCGACCCCTGTACCGTGGAGATCGCGCTTGC